>JAUXFZ010000386.1 GCA_030622585.1 Myxococcales bacterium | reverse complement strand
TATCGTGACTTGCGCTGGACGAGGGAACCATCTCGCCGGAATTTGCCGCGGCGCCGGTCGGGGGCGCGTGAGTAGACGGCAAACGAGAGGTCATCTTGCTCACCTGCCGCCAGGCGATGCGCGGCGGCCATTGCGATCATCGCGGCATTGTCGGTACAAGAAATCGGGGGCGGCACGAAAAGGCGAAAGCCATTGACCTCACACACCTCCTTGGCCCGCGCGCGCAGGCCACGATTCGCCGCGACGCCGCCGGTGATGACCAGTTGGCCGAGCCCCTCTTGTTTGCACGCGAGGATCGACTTCCGAACGAGGCTCTCTACGATGACGCCCTGATACGAAGCGCACAGGTCGGCAAGCTCCTGCTCGTCGTCCGGGACGCCGTGCTTTTGAACGTGGCGCGCCAATGCGGTCTTGAGTCCGGAGAAGCTGAAGTCGAGGATCTTCCGCGACGCCATCGGAAGCGGAAACGAGAAGGCCGTAGCGTCTCCGCGGGCGGCCCATCGGTCGATCAGTGGCCCGCCGGGATACCCGAGGCCGAGAAGCTTGCCCGCCTTGTCGAAGGCCTCCCCGGCGGCGTCATCGCGCGTCTGCGCGAGGAGCACGATGTCGTCAAAGGCTTCGACGCGATAAAGCGCCGTGTGACCGCCGCTCACGAGCAGCCCCACATAGGGCATCGTCGGACCAGCCTGCTGTTCGTCCTCGCCAGGCCGGCGCAGGTACACCGCCAATAGATGCCCGTCCAAATGATTCACGCCGACGAGAGGCTTCCCGGTGCTCCACGCCAATGCTTTGGCGACTTGTACGCCCACCAAGAGCGAGCCCACCAAGCCCGGCCCCTGCGTGACCGCGATCGCATCAACCCCTGCGAGGCCGCCCGGTGCGTCAGCAAGGGCCTCGCGAATGACGGGGATGATCGCTTGCATGTGCGCGCGCGACGCGAGCTCTGGGACGATGCCTCCGTAGGGCCCGTGCATCGCGATCTGGCTCGCTATGACGTCCGCCAACACCTCTCCTGTTTCGGTGACCAGCGCCGCGGCGGTTTCGTCGCACGAGCTCTCAATCCCGAGGACGCGCATCAGAGCCGCTCCCGATGGAGCCTAAACACGCCGAAGTAGTCACACTGGCCGGCATCGATCGCAGCGCAGTCGGCCGGATCGCAAATCAGCAATCCGGGACCGGCAACGACTCGCACCTCGATGTCGCCTCCGCGAAGGAGCGACAAGAACACCATCGCGTCTCGCCCGGCAAGCGGGCCGGCATCGGGACGGACGACGGACATGTAGTTTCGTATCCTGCCGCCTCCCGGAAATTCGTAGAGCCCGAGCTGATCATGGGCGAGCGCCGGAATTGGAAGCAAAGGGGTATTGGTAAACGTGGCCCCACAGGACTCCCCGCTCGTCGCAATCGTGCCCGGATTCTCGTACTGCTGCTCGGGATCGAACGTGAGGTCCAAGGTCACCCCGGACGGAAAGGTTCGGCGAATGAACGAGCAGTCGATGCCGTCGGGGCAGTTTAGTGGATCGTAAACGCCGACGATCTCACCGCGGTAGATGTCCTCATCCCCGGTACTAAACTCGCCGAGCGTGTCGCAGCCAAACGAAGCAATCAGAACGCAGATCCACCAACAGCGCCGCATGCGGCGAAGCATAGCAGAGTGTTAAATGCTGGCTCGGAGCGTTTTGCTCGCTGAAAGCCAGCGGCGGTGCCCGGGGGCGTCGCCGGCCTGTGCGGCGAGGGAAGCGGCTTCTTCGTAGCGAAGTTGGGCGTCGCGGGCCCTGCCAGCCAGCTCGTCGATCGACCCCAACATACCCACCGCACGGGCGACCATGCTGGTGGCGCCGTTGGCCCTGCCGTCCCGTTCGATGTCCCCGAGCTGCAGAGCGGCACCTTCGTGATCGCCCGCGGCGGTCAGCGCATCCGCGAGCTCGAGTTGGGTTCGGGTCACGGTGTCTGCCGTGGCGCCGATCTCGGCGAAGAGTTCGAGCGCACGACGATACGCGTTGGCCGCATGCTGCGGGTCGCCTTCGATTCGGCGAATGCGTCCGATGGCGACCTGTAGATGAGATTCGATGGAGGGCTCGACCCCGGCGACCAACTCGAGCGCCTGGCCGAATTGGCGCATCGCATCACGAGGGCGATCGCGGCGTGCAGCGATGCGTCCAAGCGACAGCAACATCCTTGCGCGATCGGCGCTGTTGGGCGCCGTCAGGTCGATCGCTTCCCGCAGTACACCGTCCGCGCCGGCTGCATCCCCGGAACGCGCGAGCGCCTCCCCGAGCTTCCGGCTAAACGTTGCGATCGCGCGATCGTAAACCGTATCTCCGCTCTCCAACGTTTCGCGTCGAGCGAGCTCGAGAGCGCGGCGATATTCGAGGACCGCGCCGAGGTGATCGCCCCTAGCCATCGACGCGTCGCCCGCCTTCTCCAGCACCACCAAGCTAGTCACCGGTTCGACGCCACGAAACGCGTGCGCTGCGCGGACCTCCTGCGGCGCTCGAAGGTCGCTCAATACCTCGTAGGCGCGGCGATGGAGCTGGCGGCGCGCCTCGGCAGGAATCGAGGCCTCGACTAGATCTGCAATGAACGGATGGACGATGCTTACTTGGGCGCCATCGAGCAGAACGAGTGAGTTGCCGGACAGCTCATCGAGGCCCGCCAACTCGTCGTTCCCCGAGACCGCCCGAAGCGCGTCCAGATCGCAGGTTCGGCCGAGGACCGCAGCCGATTGAAGCAGGCGCTGCGCGTCGACGTCCACTCGCTCGATACGCAGCGCAACTGCGTCAGCCAACCGCGGCGGCGGGCCGTCGTCCGGAGACACTCCGAGCGCCTCGAGCTGCTCCAGGTGCAATGGCAAGACCTTACCGCCCATCGCTTCGGTGAGCTTATGAAGCCCCGACACAAGACGGAGATGGAAGGATCCCGCCAGGAATTTTTCTGCCTCTTCGGAATCCAGTCCGTCGAGGTGGATCGTCTCGTTGGCGAGCACGCCTCGATCGTGGTCGCCGGCTGTGACCAAGAGCACGGGCTCGCCACCCAACACGCGCGCCAGCTCGATGACCGTCCGCTGCGTGAGCCCGTCGCAATACGAGAGATCATCGACGATCAACATCACACGGCCGCTCGATGCACGACGTCGGGCCCGACGCACCGCGCAGGCCAGCGCCTCTGCCACAGCGCCCGTTCGAGACCGGCCATCGCCCCCGAGCAATCCGGCGGGGTGCATCACCTCGTCCACGCCTGCAACCGCCAGCGCCGAACCGAGAGCGTCCCCGCGGTCAGCCATCCTCCCCAGCTCCGAACCATCGATCTCGAGAAGCTCTGCCAGGATGGTTCGGATGGCGGAATACGGAACCGGCGCGCCAGTTTGATGCGCACCCGCCCCGATGACGAGGTCACCTTCGGCGGCGGCCACCTCGGCGATCTCGGTGAGGAATCGCGTCTTGCCGACACCGGGTTCGCCAAAGACGTGAACCCAGTGCGCGCCCTGCGCCGCCGCGTGTCGAGACTCGCGAATGAGTTGGAGCTCTTCCGCGCGCCCCACGAACGTTCGCTGCGAGCCGAGCGGTGGGTAGAACGAGGGACGGAGCGAACGGTTGCTTCCAAGAGCAGGCTCGGGGCCCGCGACCCGCGCCCCGCACTCTCCGCAGAAGTTCTGGGCGGGGGATACGCCAGCGCCACACGTCGGACAGGGCGTGGCCGACGTGCGACTCACGCGCAGCCCTGCGAGAGCCCCGCGCAGCGCCCCTTGCATCTCTCGGGC
>JAUXFZ010000156.1 GCA_030622585.1 Myxococcales bacterium | reverse complement strand
TGACGGCCCCACTCAACTTCTCGCAGAAGGCGAATGCCATCATGCAGCAGCAGGACGAGGGCGGCTGTATCGTCAACATCGGGAGCGTGAGTGGCCTTCGCCCATCCCCCGAAACCGCGGCGTACGGCGCTGCGAAGGCTGGGTTGCTCAACCTTTCGACGTCCCTCGCGGTCGAGTGGGCGCCCAAAGTGCGGGTCAACTCCATTGCAGCGGGCATGATTCTCACAGAGAAGTCTGAAATGCATTTCGGACAGGGAGCGACCCGTGAAGCCGTGGAGAAGACTGCGCCGATGGGACGGATGGCGTTGCCGCGGGATGTAGCCGACGTGTGTCTGTTCCTCGCGTCTCCCCTCGCAAGCTACGTCACCGGGGCCAGTATCTTGCTTCACGGCGGGGGCGAGTGGCCAGCGTTTCTGCGCGCTTCCAAGGGAGAGGCGAGTTGAGCGCTTCGCTCGAGTCACAAGGCGCGGCGCAGAGCGTCCGCAGCTTCGCCGTTCCCGCATGGGTTTTCGTCCTCGCTTTCATCATCGGTGGCACCGCGTTCCACATCGGCCTGCACTACCAGGTGCACCACACCTTCAACGTCAACCACGTCGTCGTCGTCTTCTTCTTGTTGGTCAACCTGCTCGTGAACTTCTGGGAGATTGGCCTGCTCGTGTGTGCCGATGACATCCGCGATGAGTATGAGGCAACGAAGGACGCCTATCGTGGGCGCGAGGCGGAGCGTTTCGCGCATGTATTTCGCAAGCGAATCCCTGTCACCCGCCTGTTGTCATTTCGCGAGTGGGCTGGAATCTGGTCGACGTACGCGCTGGTCGACCCCGGCTACGCCAGCCGGAGTTCGTTCGCTTTCAACATCGACGTCGGCAACGGCTGGTCCACCCCCATTTTTGCGACGATCTTCGTCTTCGGGATGACTTTCGAGCTGATGCCGGCACGCGTCCTCGGCATCATCGGTGTCGTGATGTTCTGGCAAATGTTCTACGGAACGGTGATCTACTTCTTTCAATTCTTTCACCTCGGCCGTCACAAAGGACACTCCGTCCGCAGCATTGCGCTCCTGGTTGGAGGCACCAATAGCCCGTGGTTCACCTTGTCACTGTGGGGCCTGGCGCTGAGTGTCTGGATGATCCTCAACGATTCGTACAGCGTGTTTCTATAGGGCGTTGGCTGCTTCGTGCCGAAGCAGCTTCGCGGCGCGGTAGCCGATTAGCATGCTGGGCGCGTTGAGGGCCGACACCGGAGTCCAGGGGATCGTCGAGGCGTCCGCGACCCGCAGGCCAGTCACGCCTCGCAGGCGCAACTGCGGATCCACAGGGTCGGCTTCGCTAGTGCCCATGCTGCAGGTCCCTGCGAAGTGATAGGTCGTGATGGTGTTCTTGCGGACGTAGTTGGCGATAGACTCGTCACTCTTGACACGCTTGCCGGGCATCAGCTCCTTGGCGCCCCACTGTGCGAGCCCGTTCGAGCCTCCGATCGCCCGAGCGATCCGAACCCCTTTTACCATCGTTTCCATATCCTCCGGATGCGAGTAGTAGGCGGGATCGATCAGAGCCTGCCGGCTCACGTCGGTCGATTGCAGGCGCAGGGTGCCGCGACTCTTCGGCTTCCCGAGGATCACAATGATGCCGAACATGTGGTCGGTGAAGCGCTGGACGGCGCCGATCTTGAATGCGCCGCCGATCATGCTCCGCACCATCTGTCGCGAGCGCGGGCCGTAGAGCGCGTGCGGGGTCACCATGGGCGGGAGCATGCGTTGCACCATTTGACGCATCGCCGACGGCGCGGGCCAGTACACGTAACAGGTATCGCTTTGCGAACCGGGAAGGTCACTCGTTTCGTTCGTACGGAAGAAGCTGTAGAGCTGAGGGTAGAAGCAGTCGAGGTCGTTCGTTGCCTTGAAGAACACCGGGACGTTGGGGTGATCGTGCAGCCCAACTCCAATGGAAGGGCGGTCGGCCACGACCGGGATATCGAAGGTCCGCAGGTGCTCACCCGGGCCCACGCCAGAGAGCATCAGCAGCTTGGGGGTTTCGAGTGCACCGGCGCATAGAGTGATTTGCTTCGTCGCACCCGCTCGCTTCAACTCGCCAGCGTGCTCGAACTCGACGGCCCTTGCGCGCTTCTCGGCAGTAAAAACGATGCGGTGAGCGCGCGCGCCGGTGAGCACCGTGAGGTTCGCCCGCTCGCCCGCGTCTTTGATGAAAGCGACGTACGAGCTTCGCCGGTCTTCGCCTTCGTACGACATCCACTCGTAGCCGATGACGTTGCTCATGTTGCCGTCGTTGAGGTCCTGCTTGCGCGTGAAGCCGTGTTCTTCGGCCGAGGCGATGCAGGCTTCCGTCCATTTTGTCGCCGGGCGCTGGTGGGGCCGCAGCGTCTTTTCGATCGCTTCGAAGTCCTCCTGGTTGTCGTCCCAGTGCCAGCCCTCTGGCCACTCTGCGTAGTCCTCCCGCGCGCCGCGCGTGTAGACCATGCCGTTCACCGAGCCGCTGCCTCCCATGACCGTTCCGGTGCCTGCGAAGATGCGATGGTTGGCGGCGTGCGCTTGCGGCACGGAGAAGCGCTCGCCCATCACGGCGTCGTTGATGAATGCTTCCTTGTACCCCGCGGCGACCAAGGTCTCTGGATGTTCTTCGGCACTCGGCCCGCTCTCGAGCAGGAGCACACGGTTGCGCGGATCGTTCGCCAGCTCCGCGGCCACAATGCACCCGGCCGAACCTCCGCCGACCACGATGTAATCGTACTCGTCCATCACTTCTCCCGGCTGAACAGCTTCAAGAACCCGCGCCATCGCTGCGCGAGGCCTCTTCCGTAGATGAGCTCGATCACGCCGCTGAAGACGCCATAGTCCTTCTTGGCCACTGGGAAGACGCGGCTGGGCTGATGGATCGGAAAGCGGTCGTCGACCACCGACTTGATGTTGCACATCGAGCGCAAGCCCTCGCGTCCATTCATGCGCCCGTAGCCCGATGCCTTGACGCCACCGAACGTCAGGTCCTGCGCCATGTACGTGACCCCACCGAACTCATTGATCGAGCTCATGCCGGCTTCGAGCCCCGCGACGATCTTCCGGGCGCGCACACGGCTCTTGGAGAACACCGACGAGGACAGACCGTAGGCAACCCCGTTCGCGACTTTCACGGCGTCTGCGTCATCGCGCACTCGGATGAGCAGCATCACCGGACCGAAGACCTCTTCCTGGGCGATGTCCATGTCGGGCTTCACATCGGCCAAAATTGTGGGCTCGAAGTAGTCGCCTTTGTCGCTGAGTGTTCGCTTACCGCCGGTGACGACTCGCGCCCCCTGCGCCACCGCGCCGTTGACTGCCTTCTCGATGATGTCGAGTTGGAGCGGGGTGACGATCGCACCGACGTCGACGAGCCCCTCGCGGCTGCTGCCCTGTCGAAACTCCCCGACCAACTCTGCCGTGCGCTTTTCGAAGGCGTCGTAGATACCGTCGTAGACCAGGATTCGCTCGGACGCGACGCAGTTTTGCCCGCAGTTGATGTAGCAACCGGCGAGCGCGGAATGAACGGCTTGTTCCAAATCTGCGTCGTCACAAACGATGAACGCGTCCTTGCCGCCAAGCTCCATGACCACCGGGATGATTCGCTCTGCACTCGCTTCGACGACGCGCCGCCCGTTGTTGACGGACCCAATGAAAAGAATCGTGTCCACGGCCGATCGTGCAAGTGCCGCGCCGGTCGGTCCGTATCCCTGCACGGCTTGGACGAGGTCCGGATTGTGTCCGGCCTCTTCGATGACGCTGCGGAGCGCGTCGATGAACTTCGCGCTCGACCATGCGACCCACTCGGATGGCTTGAGTACGATCGCGTTGCCGGCCATCAGCGCGGGGATCAAGGGGTTGACGATGTTCTGAAACGGGTAGTTCCAGGGAATGATCGCGGCAAGAATGCCGAGCGGGTGATACTCGAGCCGTGCCTTCTTGTGGAGCAGCAAGCCGGAAGACACTCGCTCGGGGCGAAGGTGCTTCTCCCCATTGTTGATCATCCACCGAAACTTCTCGCAGGTCGGCCAGATCTCACCCATCAGCGCGTTCTCGCGCGTCTTCCCGGAGTCGCGCTGTACCGTGAGACAGATCTCGTCCTTGTTGTCGACCGTGTAGGCGAGCAGCTTGCGCAACACCTTGCGACGTTCCTCGAACGAGGTCTTGCGCCAGGCCTGCTGGGCGACCTTTGCGCGTGCGACTGCGGCCTCGACATCCTCGGGAGAGTCGATGCGCACCTCGCCCAACGATTCCCGTGTGGCAGGGTCGACGCAGGGGATGTGGGTGGCTTGCTCGGCAGGCCTGGGTTTCTGCTCTATTGAAATCGGAATTGACATTCTGATTTTAGCCTCTATCATTCCGGCCGTACCGTGTCAACGAGCGCCTCATTCGCAAAAGCCCAACAGTCCCTCCGGGGCAAGAAGCGCGATCTCTATCGCGAAGCCATCCTCGATGCGGCTGAGCGGGTGTTTGGCGAAGAGGGCTACGAGGCGACCAAGGTGCAGCGGATCGCCGCCGAGGCGGGGGTTTCGCTCACCACGCTGTACAGCGTTCTGCAGTCCAAGTGGGAGATCTACCGGGCGGTCCACCGCCGGCGATTGGCCGAGGTCATGAGCCTAGCCCAAGGCATCGTCCAACAGGACATGTCGTCGCTCGATACACTCATCGCCGGGACTCGCATGCAGCTCGCGTTTTTCATGGCTCATCGGGACTTTACCAAGATGCAGCTCAAGGAAGTCACAGCTTGGTCCACCGTCGGGCTCCTGCGCAGCCCCGAGCAGGTCGAAGCGCTAGGCGCCGGTTTGCAGCTTTTCGCCGACCTGTTTCGGCAAGGCATCAAGGACGGATATCTCCTCGACAATGATCCGGATCTCATGGCGAGGATGGTGATCGCCTCGCAACAGGTGAGGCTCGGGATGTGGATGGATCGCGGCTGCCAAGAAGATCCGGATCGTGTTGCCGATGCGGCCCTCCGACACTTGCTTCGGAGCTATTGCAAAACCGAGCGCCTCGCCTCTGCGCTAGTGGCGGCCGGTTTGGAGGATGGATCATGAGTGTTCAGTTTCACGAGCTTACGGTCTCCGCAGTGATTCGCGAAACGGCGGAGTGCAGCTCGTTCGAGCTATCCGTTCCGGCGGAGCTCCACGAGAAGTATCAATACAAGGCAGGTCAGCATCTTACGTTCGAGCTTCCCTGGGAGGACTTCAAGATCACCCGTTGCTACTCGCTGTCGAGCTGTGCCGATCTCGGTGAGCCACTGAAAATCGGCGTGAAACGAGTCGAGGGTGGGCGGATCTCCAACTGGTTGAACGACAATCTGAAGGTTGGCGCTTCGATCATGGCGAGTGTGCCGGAGGGCCGCTTCGTCCTCGACCCCGAAACCCGTTCCAGCGCCCCACTGTTCCTCTTTGCGGGCGGAAGCGGGGTCACGCCGATCATCGCTCTGCTGAAAAGTGCGCTCGCCATCACGAAACGATCGGTCACGCTGCTCTACGCCAACCAAGACCGGGACTCGGTGATCTACGGCGACGAGATCGATCGGCTTGCCGCCGAGCATTCGGACCGGCTGATCGTTCGCCATCACTTTGATGCGGAGGGCGGCTACCTCAGCCCGGCAGAGGTCCGCGCGCTCCTCCATGACACCGATACCGCCGAGTTCTACGTCTGTGGACCAGAACCGTTCATGGAGCTGATCGAGAGCACGCTCGCCGAGGCCGGGGTGCACGAAGAGCTCATCTACATCGAGCGCTTCGTTTCTCCGGCCGATTCCGATCGCGTCGAGGTTGACGCAATCGACGTGGCATCACTCGAAGCGCCCGAGACCTTCAGCCTCTGGCTCGACGGTCGCTCCCGCACGGTTCCGTACGTGAGCGGCAAAACTCTGCTGCAGTGCGCACAGGATGCAGGTCTGCAGCCCGCACACTCCTGCGAGTCAGGTTACTGTGGATCGTGCATGGCCAACGTGAAGACCGGCAAGGTTCACATGCGGACGCACGAAGCGCTCTCCAAGCGAGACATCGCGCGTGGCGTGGCACTTCTTTGCCAAAGCGTACCCGCTAGCAGCGAGCCGCTCGAGCTCGACAGCGACTCGACGTCCTTTCGCACGGCATCTGCCGTGAAGTCATCCTATAGCAAGCGTGCATCCCAGCTCGCGGCCGTCGCCGCGTTCGCATTCATGGTTGCAGGGACGCTTGTTCTCAGATTGGTGCACTAGGTGGTAAC
>JAUXFZ010000210.1 GCA_030622585.1 Myxococcales bacterium | reverse complement strand
GCATGTCCCGTTCCAGCGCGCCGTCGCCGAGTACCACATCGTCAACGTGGGCTCAGTCGGCGCGGCCCCGGAAGGGCAAGTCGCGCACTACACGGTCGTCACCCCGAGAATGAGCAGCGCGGACATCCTCCAGGACTGGGTTAGCTACAAGCAGCCCGAGGCTTCCTAGCCGGCTGCTGCTTTGGGCTCGTCGGGCTCTTTCGTACTGGCGCGGAGCATCTCGACGCGGCGAACGTGCCGCTCGTCGGCATCGAGGACCACGACGCGATACGAGCCCGCGGCGAGCGTTGCCCCGATCACGGGCACCTGGCCTGCCAGATGAACCAACATGCCGCCTAGGGAATCGAAATCGGTCTTGTCTTCACAGATCGCTTCGCCGAGGTGCTCTTCCAAGTCGTACACCGAGATGCTCGCGTCCACGAAATAGTGGCCAGGCGCGCGTTCGTAGACCAAGGGCGCCTCCGCGTCGTGCTCGTCTTGAATCTCTCCGACGATCTCTTCGACGATGTCTTCCAACGTGACGATACCCGCCGCTCCGCCGAACTCGTCTACCACCACGGCGAGGTGGGAACGGCGGCGCTGCATTTCACGAAGCAGCACCCCTATTTTCTGACTCTCCGCCGCGAAGAAGACGGGCTTGCGAAGCACGTCGGTCAGCAAGATGTCAGTCGGGGCAGACGTGTTACGCAGCACCTGGAAGAGATCCTTCGCGTAGAGGATGCCTTCGACCTGATCGATCTGCCCCCGGTACACAGGGTACCGGCTGTGCCCCGACTCGATGACGCTGGCAAGCACGTCGTCGATCGTTGTGTCGATGTCGAACGCCACCATCTGCGTGCGTGGGACCATGATCTCCCGAGCGACGGTGTTCTTGAACTCGAGGACGCTGCGAAGCATCCGCGCGTGCTCTTCTGCGATGGTACCCGTCTCCTCGCCCTGCTCGATCACGTGCTCGACCGTCAGCTCGGCAAGGCGGCCCGGGTCTTCGACCTCAACTTCGGGAATGAGCTTCGTCACGAGTTGGTTGATCCAACCGAGGGGCATCGCAAGAGGGGTAAGAAACAGATCCACGGGCCTCAACCAGCGCCAAATCTGTAAGGTCGCTTGCCCGGAGCGCTGACGGACCACTGCGCCAGTCAACGTCGCCACGATCGCGTAAGCCACCGAGGTCCCAAGCACCCCGAGGAGCGCGACCCATGCCCCGTACTGGAGCAAGGAATACCCCACGAGGGCCGCCGCGAGCGCTACGCAAAGCACCCGCCCGATCAAGAGGCGTGACTGAACCGCCGAAACGTCTCGCAAGACCCGCTGGGCAACCTTGGCGTTGCGGCTCTCGGTCTCCGACAGCGCCTGCAAGCCCGCCTCACCGAGCGCGTGCATGCCGGCGCCAACCGCTGCAAGCAGCGCGCCGAGAGCAACTCCGCCGACAACTGCGGCGGCCAACTGTATACTTGGAACGTCCAAGACCTTGTGAGCTTTTAGACTACCGAGGACCGCGATCGGTCGCAACAGTGCAGGTTAGTCTCCACCGCGCTGGTCCCGAAGGGCCCTAATTCGCAGCCGAAGCGCGTTGAGCCGGATGAAACCCGTCGCGTCCTGTTGATCGTAGACCTCATCCTCTTCGAAAGTCGCAAGCTCCGGATCGTAGAGCGTGTTGGGGCTTCGCCGCCCGACAACGTCCGCATTGCCCTTGTAGAGCTTTATCCGGACCTCCCCGGTGACGTCTTTTTGGGCGTCGTCGATGAGGGCCTGGAGCATCTCGCGCTCGGGCGCGAACCAGAAGCCACGGTAGACGAGCGACGCATACTCTGGAATCAGGCCATCCCGAATGCGCAGCACCTCTCGGTCGACGGTGATCGACTCCACCGCGCGGTGCGCTCGCTGAAGAATGGTTCCGCCTGGCGTTTCGTACACACCTCGCGACTTCATCCCGACAAAGCGATTTTCGACGATGTCTACTCGGCCGACGCCATGCCGCGAACCGATCTCGTTGAGGCGCTGAATCAAGGCCGCCGGGGACAGCTGCTCCCCGTCCACGCTGACGGGATCGCCGTTTTCATACCCGATGACGATGTACTCGGGTGCGTCGGGCGCGTCCTGGGGATCCGTCGTCCAGCGGAACATGTCTTTGAGCGGCTCGTTCCAGGTGTCTTCGAGGACACCGCCCTCGTAACTGATGTGAAACAGGTTGGCGTCCATCGAGTACGGCTTCTCGGCGGTAACCTCGATCGGGATCTGACGGTCTTTGCAGTATTCGATGCAGTCAGATCGGGAGCGTAGCGACCACGTCCTCCAGGGAGCGATGATCTGGATTCGTGGATCGATCGCCATCGCCGCGAGCTCGAAGCGAACTTGGTCGTTGCCCTTGCCGGTCGCGCCGTGCGAAATCGCATCCGCGCCCTCCTGCCGGACCACTTCCATCATCGCCTTGGCGATCACCGGACGCGCGATAGACGTGCCGAGCAGGTACTCGCCCTCGTAGATGGCGTTCGCGCGCAGCATTGGAAAGCAGAAGTCACGGGCGAACTCTTCTTTGAGGTCCGCGATGATGCACTTGGAGGCGCCGGTCGCGCGAGCCTTCTCCTCGAGGCCGCCAAGCTCCTCGCCTTGACCGACGTCCGCGCAGAACGCGATCACCTCCGCGTCGTAGGTTTCCTTGAGCCAGGTCAGGATGACAGATGTGTCGAGGCCGCCGCTGTAGGCGAGCACGATCTTCTTTGGATGCGCAGCCATGGGGCGGGATGGTAGTGGTACGCCGACCCGGCGCAAGCGGGCACGCCGTTAGGCCACCCGGAGGATGGCCTTGGCTTCCAGAAGCTCGGTAAACACGCGTAGCGCCTCCAACCGGCCGAGTTGGCAGAGTTCCAACACCTCGGCAACGGTCGTCTGGCCGTCGACGAGCGACAGGAGGAAGGCCGCCTGGGGATCCAGGCCCAGCCATTTCACTTTGGCCGCCGGGACCGCCAAGTTGAACACGTACTCGAGCGAGCCGATGCGGGTGGTGTACCGAGTTGCGAGACGCTCGCGACTAGTGTCCGCGTACTGTCGGGCGCTCTCGTCGTCGGGATCTAGGCCGAGTTGGAGCTCCGCCGAATGCAGCGCCGCGGCGTAGTCCCCAAGCGCAAAATGGTCCGCAATCTCGCGATGGATGTCATCCGGGTTCAGCGAGTCGACCTCCTGCGGCGCGGCCGCACCAAGCACCGCGGGCGGAAGGAGAGTGCGCCGATGCCTGTCCGCCACCCACGCATCGCCGGAAGGACGTCCTGTCGGTCTTTCGTCCACTGGTTCACGAGCGAGTCCGCCCGTCAGGTCGATCAGACCATCGGCACCGAGCACGCTCGGGAAGTTGGAATCGCTCACGCCGACTTGCCGACCACGCCCTTGAACATGCGTTGCGTTCGGCCCAGCGACTCGAGCTCGCCTTTGAGTCCGGCAATGTCGCCATGCTCCAGCAGGGTGCGCGCATTGTCGACCACGCCCTTCGCTTTGTCGATGGCGTCACGCCCAAAATCGCTGCCTGCAACGATCGACTCTACCTCTGGGAAGAGCCGCTCGATCTCGGCGATGATCGTTTCGGCTTCCTGTCGGACCTGCTCCGTGGCCTCGTCCTCACGCCGCGTGATCGCGAAGTCCGATGCATCGACCATCATCTCGTCGATCTCGTCTTCGGTGAGGCCACTGGTGGCGGTCACCGTGATCGACTGCTCCTTGCCCGTCTCGACGTCCTTCGCGTGAACGCTGACGATGCCGTCGGCGTTGATCTCAAAGGTCACCTCGACTTCGACCTCGCCCGCAGACGCCCGACGCAGGCCGGTCAGGATGAACTCCCCGAGAAGCTCGTTGTCTTCTGCGCGCCGCGACTCGCCCTGCAAGACCAGAATCTTCACGGCCGTCTGGTTGTCGCGCACCGTGGTGAAGGGCTTGCTCCGAGATGTCGGCACCGTCGTGTTCTGAGGAATGAGCTCCTCGAAGTAGCCACCGATGACCATGATACCGAGCGTATGCGGAGTGACGTCGAGCAGAACCATGTCCATCTCGGGTGAATCGTCGACGAGCGCCGCGCCTTGAATCGACGCCCCCAGCCCCACGACCTCGTCCGGATGAACGCCCTTGCAGGGATCGCGCTGAAAGAAACCGCTAACCCGCTCTTGCACCTTCGGCATACGGGTCATGCCGCCGACCAGAATGATATCCTCGAGCTCGTCCTTATCGAGGCCCGCTTCGCCGAGCGTGAGCTCGCAGATCTGAACGGTGCGATCGATGAGGTCTGCGGTCAGCTCCTCGAGCGTCGCCCGCGTGAGCAGCCTTTGGAGGTGCAGCGCCTCGTTGCGCGAGCTCGAAATGATGAAGGGCAGGTTCACTTCGGTCTCGGTGACCGCGGATAGCTCGCACTTGGCCTTTTCGGCAGCGTCTTTCAGGCGCTGAAGGGCCATTCGGTCTTGCCGCAAGTCAATCCCATGCTCGTGCTGGAACCCTTCGACGAGCCAATCGATGACACGCTGGTCGAAGTCTTCGCCGCCGAGGAATGTATCGCCCGCCGTGCTCAGCACCTTGAACACGCCCGAGCTTGCGATCTCCAGGATCGAAATGTCAAACGTGCCGCCACCTAGATCGAACACCGCCACGGTGCGATCGATGTTCTTGCCGAAGCCGTACGCGAGCGCCGCAGAGGTCGGCTCGTTGATGATGCGAATCACGTCGAGACCGGCAATCGCTCCGGCGTCCTTAGTAGCTTGCCGCTGGTTGTCGTTGAAGTAGGCGGGCACCGTGACGACAACCTTGTTGATCTCTTCGCCGAGGTAGTCCTCCGCGACCATCTTCATTTCTTGAAGCACCATCGCGCTGACTTCGGGGATGCTATAGACTTTGTCGCGCATCTGGAGGCGGCAGTCGCCGTGTGGACCCTCGACGATGTGAAACGGACAGGTCTGGATGGCGTTCTTGACCTGCGGAGTGTCCCACTTCCGCCCAATGAGGCGCTTCGCCGCGAACACAGTGTTCTCAGCATTGGTGACGGCCTGTCGCTTTGCGATATGGCCGACCAAGCGCTTCCCGCCTTCCGTCACGGCCACCATCGATGGGGTGACCTTGTATCCCCCTCGATTTGCGATGACCACCGGCGTACCGTTTTCGACCACGGCGACGCACGAGTTGAAGGTTCCTAGGTCAATCCCGATGACTCTTTCCATGCCCCACTTCCACGCGCTCAGATACGTTAATCACGTCACCCCCCGAGCTGCTTCCTCAGATTTTTCACCATCTCGTGCCCCGGGTCCAACTTTGCAGCCTCCTCGATCTCTTTTAGGGCGCTCGCATCCATGCCGGCCCCTATGTAAATACGGGCGAGCAGAAGCCGGGTCTCGAGCGAATCCGGGGACAGCTCGAGGCTCCTGAGG
>JAUXFZ010000047.1 GCA_030622585.1 Myxococcales bacterium | reverse complement strand
CTACGAAACCGTCGCCAAGAGCCTCAAGAAGATGGTCCCCAAGCTCGACCGCAAGCACAAGGGCAAGCGCATCGACTTCAAAGTAGTCGTCAAGGACGGCAAGGTTGGCATCAAGCCGGTGGTGAAGAAGTAGGATCTTCGGCTTGGAGCATCGGGTGCGACACTTCGAGCCGTTCTTCGATCGCTCGCTTGAGCCCACCGAGGGACGCCGGATCGATCGCGCTGATGGGAACCCCGCGGTTGGTGAGGGTCGGGTGCGGGGTCAGGAGGCGATCGCACTTGTTGAACACGAGGATGCGCGGGACGCGCTCGAGGCCGAGGTCGATCAAAAGCTTTTCGGTCGTGTCCACGTGCTCGCTTCGGCATGGGTCCGAGGCGTCGATGACGTGAAGCAGTAGATCAGCGTCTTGCGTCTCGTCGAACGTCGCCCGGAACGCGGCGAACAGGTCTTTGGGGAGGTCGCGAATGAAGCCAACTGTGTCGGTGATGATGACGTCGCGCCCCGACGGCAGCCTCATAGTTCGCGAGCGGGTGTCGAGAGTTGCGAAAAGCTTGTCCTCCACGAGCACGTCGCTTCCCGTGAGCGCGTTGATGAGGGTGCTCTTGCCCGCGTTCGTGTAGCCGACGATCGCCACCGTCGGGGTGCCGCTTCGCCTGCGGCGCGAGCGCCGCTGCTCTCGCTGCCTTCCTAGGCGCTTGAGTTGCGATTGTAGGCGCGTGATGCGCTCCCTCGCTCGTCGCCGCCCGACTTCGAGCTTCGTTTCACCAGGGCCGCGCCCGCCGATGCCGCCGGTGAGGCGCGACAGAGCCTCGTCGCGCTGGCCGAGCCGCGGCAGCAGATACCGCATCTGTGCAAGCTCGACCTGCAGCTTGCCGTCCTTGGTTTCTGCGTGCTGAGCGAAAATGTCGAGAATGAGCTGCGTGCGATCGACTACTTTTAGGTCCGACATTTGGGCGATGTTGTTTGCCTGGGCGGGTCGGAGGTCGCAATCGAAAATCAGCGTTTCTACGTCGAGCTGCATCGCGCGGATGACGACGTCCTCGAGCTTGCCGCGGCCAAGCGCGTAGCGTGGATCCACGCGGTCGCGAACTTGCAGGATCTGGTCGGCAACATCGACGCCGGCCGTCCGCGCGAGCTCTTCCAGCTCTCGCAGCGAGTCTTCGGCTCGGCCAGCGCTTCGTTTGTCGCAGACGTGCACCAGGATCGCGCGGCCATCCTTCGCGGTGACACCACGCTCGCGCGCGGCGCGCGCGAACTCCTGCTCGAGGGTTTCGATAATCTCTGCAGGGTTGTCGCGCGCCTTCGCGTACGGAATCGGCCCGAACGTTCGGAAGGGTGGCTCGTTGGTGTCGTCGACGACCGGGAAGTTGTGCCCGTAGTAAACGCACAGAGTGCGCTCTTCTCCGGGCGCAAGGCAGAGCGCCACCACCATGTCCAGGTGCAGACGCGTCAGGTCGACCAGGTCGTCGCGGCTCAGCGGCTCGTTGCGCAAGTGAGTGTGGATGAGCCGCAGGCCTCGAAGCCTGCCGGCACCGGCGCGCATGCGGCCCACGTCCGGCAACATGAGCTTCGATGCGTCTCCCACGATAACGTGGTGCACCGTGCCGCGGCGGTCGACGAGTACGCCAACTTGCCTCCCCGTCGCGTGGGAGACCCCCACCAGGGCTCTCGTGAGCTCCGGGGTCGTGAGTCGATCGAGCGGCACTCGGCGCCGGTAAATGCGCTGCAATGCCTTAGTCTCCGATGGGCTGAGCCCGCTCGTGTCGCCGTAGATCTCCAACGTTTCCTCAGCTCAACCCGACCGATGCGCCTTCCAACCGCTGGAGTCGCTCCCTCACGGATTGGACTTCGGCACTGTCTAGCGCGTTTTGAAGGGGCACGGCAGGGGGGAGGCTGAGGATCTGGTGGCGGAGCGCGTCCGCGCGCGATCGCGCTTCGGCCAGACGAGCGCGAAACGGCTCGCTGCGTTCGGCTTCGGTCGCGAGGGTTTCCCGCAGACGCGCGGCCGCCTCGACATCGGAGCACACGAGGAGGAGGTCGCATCCAGCTTCGATTGCCAAGACACCGGCCTCTTCGACGGAGTAGCGTTCGGTGACGGCTTTCATCTCGAGGTCGTCCGAGAATATGGCGCCTTCGAAACCCAGGTCTTCGCGAAGGAGTTCGACGATGGCCGTCCGTGACATGGTTGCCGGAACGTCCGAGTCGAAGGCATCGAACACGACGTGTGCCGTCATCATCGATGGGATCCGTCGAGCTGCTGCTCGAAACGGCCGTAGCTCCACGTCGTTCAATCGAGCGCGGTCGTGGCTGAGGCGCGGAAGGGCGAGGTGGCTGTCGAGGTCGGTGTCTCCGTGCCCTGGGAAGTGCTTCCCGCAGGAAAGAACTCCGCCGTCGTGCAGTCCGTCTGCAAAGGCCAGCGCCTGCTCGATCACCACATCAGGCGTTCGGCCAAACGCCCGGTCGCCGATGACGGGATTCTCCGGGTTGGTGTCGACGTCGAGGACGGGCGCGAAGTCCAAGTTGACCCCGATCGCCCGCAGCTGCCTTCCGAGGACCCTTCCTGCATCGCGCGTCAGCCGAGGGTCTCCCGCCGCCGCGAGCGTCCGCATCGGAGGCAGCTCGACAACCGGCTTTCCGAAACGCGCCACGCGACCGCCTTCTTGATCGACGCAGATGAGAATGGGGAGTGCGGGGTCGGCGCCAGCGGTGCAGCTGGCGATCAGTTCGGTTGCTTGCTGCGTGTCGTCGATGTTGCGACCGAACAGGATCAAACCCGCTACGCTCTGCTCGCTCACCCAGCCGCGAACCGTGGCGGGGGCGGCGAGCCCCTCAAATCCGCAGACGATAACGTTGCCCGCCATTCGTTGGAGCTCGTTCATTTGTTCGGGAGACGGTAGCATTGGTCTTAGATTGCCGTCAGGGCGGCTTGTTGCTACAAAGCGGTTACTACTTCTTTGCCCCCATGGGCGTTGGAATTCGATGAGCCGAGTTATAGATCCTGACTTCGGTCGACGAGAAGACGAAGAGCGACGCGTCCTCACCGAGGATCCGCCTGAGCCCCTCGTTTACGCCTACGCGATTCCGCGCAGGCTCGTCGACCCAGATGCCGCGAAAGTGATTCGCCGTCTCAACCGACACGGCCACACTGCCTATCTCGTGGGTGGTGGCGTGCGCGACCTCATGCTCGGGAGAAAGCCCAAGGACTTCGACCTCGCGACAAGTGCACGTCCCTACGAAGTGCGCGACCTCTTTCGCAACTGCCGCGTGATCGGCCGGCGCTTCCGATTGGCGCATGTCTTGTTCTCTGGCGGAAAGATCATCGAAGTTGCGACCTACCGGCGCGACCCTTCCCAGCACTTCGAGGTCATCAAACCCAAGATCGCAAAAAAGATTCCGCTCTGCGCGGGTCCCGAGCCGGTACGACTGATCCCTTCGCGACGGGCGATCACCGAAGGTGAAGACACGGATCTGCTGATCACGAACGACAACGTCTTCGGCGAGCCGCACGAGGATTCGATTCGGCGCGATTTCACCATCAATGGCTTGTTCTACGATCTCGAGCGAGGCGAGGTGATCGACTTCGTCGGTGGTGTGGCCGACCTCGAGGAGCACTTGCTCCGCACGATCGGCGATCCGAACGTGCGCTTCCGTGAGGACCCAGTGCGTATCCTTCGCGCCATCAAGTTCAGCGCCCGCCTCGACATGGGTCTCGATCCCGAAGTCTACGACGCCATGGTTCGCCACCGAGGGGATCTTCGACGCGCGGCCGCCCCGCGAGTGCTCGAGGAGATTCTCCGCTTCCTCCGCGGCGGCGCTGCGCATCGCTCGGTGTTCCTTTCCTGGGACGTGGGCGTGCTGAGCGAGATTCTCCCCGAACTGGCGTGTTTCTTGGACGACGATCTTCCAGGCGCGTCGCTGACCTTTGGGCGCTTGAAAGCCGTGGATGCGCTCGCTGCCGAGGATCGGCTTCCGGGCGATGCCGTTCTGCTTGCAGCGCTCCTGCTCGGGCCGATCGACGAAGCCCTCGATGGTGTCTCCGATGTTCCGGTGGCGTACGAAGAGTTCGTTCGAGAGCTCTCCCTTCGACTGTCCCTCCCACGGCGCCTCAAAGACCGCATCCGCCTGCTCATCATGGCGCAGCGACGTCTTCGCACAGGGCGTATCCAATCGATCGCGCGGCGCGAGTACTTTGGCGACGCAGCGACGTTGTTCGCACTCGATTGTATGGCCCGTGGCGAAGACCTTCCTACCTGGGCCCACGAACCGAGCGATGCCGTCTACGACGATGAGCCCCGCGCCCGTCGACGCAGCCGCCGCCGCCGCCGACCCCGCAACTAATCGGCTCGATCGACGATGAGTTCGAATGCTCGCTGGTGTACGTCGGCGTCGTCGGCGTCGGGTAGGGCGGCCGAGAGGTTGGTGACCACGAACAGGAGTTGGCGGGTTGCGTCGTCGATCTCGATGGGCAGATAGGCTCTGGGCGTCGGGCCCGTGTGTGGAGACGCTATACGGCGAATCTCGTGGCCGCGTTCGTCGAGCTGGACCGCCACGAAGGACCAGCGGACGCCGTACTCGCCCTGCAGCCACGCGCGCAGATGTGGGCTGTCGTCCCAGACGTCCGCTTTCATTACGACGTACGCGCTGCCGAAGGACTCGAGCGGTCGACTCGCGACCACTCGGCTAGGAATGCGCGTCATCTGGCGCGAAATCGGGACTCGCGCATCGCCGTCGACTGCAGCGATAGCCGCATTTCTCGACTCCCCACGTCCAACGAACCATCGGAGGACGGCGAGCTCTTCGATATTGTCGAGAAGGCGATCTCCGCTTCTCTCGACCGCCGACTCCGTGGCTGACCAAAGATCCGGATCTGCGCGGAGTCCACTCCCCTCCCATGTGCGCTGGCTTGCGAGTCCCCAAACGTCGCGCACGAACTGACCCCGCGCCGCGTCGTGCCGCGCCGATAGATAGGCGAGCCAAAGCGCGCCCCCAGCGCCATCGCCGGCCGCGCCAGCTACCCACGATCGAAACGGCTCCGCCTGTTGGCGAGTCACCGGTTCCGCGCATCCGAACTCACCGGTCAGCTCCCACGTCAACCAGGCTGTGGTCGCACGTCGCCAGGTGCGCGCCTCCGCAGGGTCCAGGCTCAGCAGCAGGGCGCTCGCGTAGGCTGCCGTCACGCAGGCGTCGAGCATAGCGGGCGGCGTGGTCGGGCTCAGCACCGCGAACGTCGAGGCTCGGTCGAGGTAGGTCCATGATGCCATGCCGTCCGAGTAAGCACCGGGGGGGAGGGAGGCCGTGAGATACAGATCGACATCGGGTCCGCCGCCCAGGTCGCCGTCGGAGATTGGCGAGAGCCAACCCATCGCGTCGAGCCGCGCCCGCGTATGCTCGAGCGCGGTCATCGCCAGCCGCAGGCTTTGCTCGTCGACGCTCGGGTCGGCGTGAACCGTCAGCAGCGCGTGCGGCGAACGGAGCATCAGAGACGCCGCACGAGGCCGCTGTACCCGGTTGGGGGCGGCGGTCCTAGGCCCCTTCCATACCGGCAAGCTCATGGAAACGATCGCTTTCGCCATCTCGTCCGCTCCGAGCGGATCGCCCTGCGCTTGCACGTTTTGCGTCTGCAGGGCAATCGCGAGAGCGATGCAGACGAGGTTTGATTTCACCCGGGGCATTTGACACGATCGGCCTATACCTTCTACATCCCATCTGGAGGGGGACACATGCACGACGGCCGTTTCGATCCTAGCGGCTTTTACGAGTTCAATCTGACCGATGGAATGGTTCGCGCCCGCACGGGGGAGCGCGTGGTCATCCTGAGTGAAGATGTGCTCTCGGCTTTGGTTGCCGCCGCGGCGCGCGACGGTGATCTCACTCCGCTTCGGCGCTTGGGCGAGCTGCTCGGCGAGCAAGTGCTTGGTGGTTTGGACCGCCCCGCCTCGGTACTCTCGCCTGAGGCCGTCCTTGGTCACGCTTCGGCAGTGACTGCGCTCTTCGGATGGGGACGCCTCGCCTTCGAGCGCTGGGGGTCCGGACTGGTGATCGCGTTGCGCGACAAACCGGAGCTCGACGAAGACGAGCTTGGCGCTGCGGCGCTGCTCGGCGGCATGTTCTCCGAGATCTCCCAACGCCAGGTGTCCTGCGTCCCAACGGGCGATTCCAAGTTCATCATGGTCGACTTCGAGGTTGCGGAGACCGTTTGGGGTTGGTTCAAAGATGGAGCAGATTTGCCCGCGATAGTAGGCATGCTCGAGGCGAAGAGGGCATCATGAGCGATCGCGAAGACAGGCTTCGGTCTCTACTCGACAAGGTTCGGGCCAAACGCCCCGACGAGCGTGCGACCCGGGCGGCGGACGCCCTCGATCGCATCCGGACCGCTTCGGGCACCACCGCCGCTGTCCAGGTTCAATCCTCGCGCCCCGCGCCGGTTCCGAGCTCTTTTCCGACGCAACTACCAGCATCGCCGCTGCCTGAGCCGCCTACCTCTCCGGCGCTGGAGAGCCCGACGCGCTACTCGTCTCAGCCGCCTCGCGTCGAGCGCCCGCTTTCAGTGGGACCCCGCGCGCGGGTCTCGTCAGGGGCCCCCGCCGTGGCATCGCAGTCGCGACGCCCCGAGTCGATTCGCCCGCAGAGCGTTGCGCCCACCGGGCAGCCGGTGATCTACGCGACGGATCCGCCCGAGTTACCACGTGCCAAAACGTTTGGGGACCTCCTCGAGCTGACCTTGTCGCTGCGGCCCCGGTAGATGCTGCTCGTCGTCGATGTCGGCAATACCCACACGGTGCTCGGCCTGTACGATGGGGAACGCCTAGTCCACGATTTCCGAATCCAGACGGCCCAGGGCCGAACGAGCGATGAGCACCATGTTTTGCTGCTCAACCTGTTGGAGCTCGCGGGGGTCCAGCGATCCGACGTGCGCGCCAGCATCCTTGCTTCGGTTGTCCCGGCGTTCAACGACACCGTGATCGACGCAGTCGACCGCGCCTTCGACCACGAGATCATGATCGTGGGCCCCGGGATCAAGACCGGCATGCCCGTACTCTATGAAAATCCCCGCGAGGTGGGTGCCGACCGCATCGTGAACGCAGTCGCGGCCTTCGAGCGGGTCGGCGGCGCCGCCATCGTCGTTGATTTTGGGACGGCGACGACTTTCGACTGTATCTCGGACAAAGGCGAGTACCTCGGCGGCGCGATTGCTCCTGGAATGCAGATCAGCGCGAACGCCTTGTTCTCCCGCGCCGCCAAATTGCCCCGCAGCGAGATCGCCCGCCCGCCGCGTGCCATCGGGCGCAATACGGTTCACTCGATGCAAGCGGGCATCGTCTTCGGCTATGTCGGCTTGGTCGATGGCCTCGTGCGGCGTCTGACCTCCGAGATGGAGACCGAGCTCACGGTCATCGCGACCGGTGGTCTTGCAGCCCTCATCGAGCCAGAGAGCGAGACGATCGACGAGGTAGATGAGTTCCTCACCCTAGAGGGCCTACGCCTTATCTACGTTCGCAATAGTTAGCGTGCGGGGCGCAACCTAGGGCGACATGAGGAGGGACATGGCTACTATGCTCGTGGCGACTACGAGGGCGGCGAGGGCGTAAACTGCTAGCTCGCTGCGGCGGAGCTTGATGGGTTCGGCGGGAGGGTCGGTGCTCGGCCTCGACTGCCGCGGTCTAGACGGCCGCGATTGCCTCACGGGGGGTGGCTCGCTCACCGTCTCCGCGAGTATTGGCAGCAACTCCACGCGCTCATCCGGGCCTTTATGGATGGCGTTCAACTCGGCCTCGAGATCGCCCTCGCCCGCGAGCTGCTCGGCGAGGATGCGCCGCGCGAAGTCGGTGGTGAGCCGCGCGGACATCGTCTGGGCAACCGGAACCCCCACATCGATGGTGAGCCGATACCCGCCGAGGTCCACGAGGTCGCGGTCGCGTAGCACTTTGGCGCGCCCGACAGCGACGCGGATGTCGTTGACGCGCGTACCATTGGTCGAGCCCTCGTCCACGAGAACGTAGCCCGCGTCCTGTTCGCGGATGCTGGCATGCGACCCGCTCACCGCGCTGTGGGGCAGCTGAACGTCTGCGCTCCGGGAGCGGCCAATCACGATTCTGGACTGCGCGAACTCGTAGATGAAAGTCGAAGGCGTAGCTTTCGTCCAAAGCGACCGCACCGTGATTCGCACGCCCATCGTGACCGCCAAGGGTGCGGTCCGGTCGCGTGCTGGTCAAGGAAGCGGGTTGCAGAAAAGTGGACGGGTTGGCGCAGTTTTGGGACCAGTCGTGATGGGGACGACTCACGGGTCGCGCAGGAGAGAATTTCGATGAACACATCCGCGGGTTACTATCAAGCACCTCGGCCTCAGCGTGTGCCGCTCGATGAGGTTTTGATCAAGCTCCACCCCGAGGGCTTCCACGAGGAGTTCGAAGCAGACGGCATCAATGTAGGTGCCGGTGGGCTTTCGATGCGCGCATCGGTGTTGCCCGACGTTGGGGCCACACTTCGCTGCCAGTTGGACAACCCGAACGGCGGCGAGGCGATCGAGATGATCGGCCGAGTGGTGTGGGCGCACCAGAGCGGTCCGCACGTCGGTGAGTTTGGTATTCGCTTCACGCATCTGTCGGAGGGCGACCAGACCCGCATCGAGGCCCTGATTCAATGCTGGGGTCGCACCAGCGCGAAGGCGCCAACCGTTCGGCTGCTACTGGACGGCGTGGGCGCTTCCATCGTGGCGGAAGTGCAAACCGAGAGCGATACAGCGCTTTCGGTCGAACAGCCCCTGCCGTTCCTGGCGATTGGGAGCACGGTGATCAACGAAAGTACGAGTCGTCGCGGGCACCTCGAAGCGGTCGAGCTGAAGATGGATGAAGCGACGCCAAAGTTGGTGCTGAGCATCGGCTACGAGGTGGAGGGGGACTCCGAGGCCGTGGCGGGCGACACGGCTGACCGGGACACGCTCCCCGAAGAGACGCCCTCGGCCGTTCAAGCAAGCCGGAGCAGCACGGAAGACCGCATGCAGGACAGCCCGCGGATCGTTCGCTATGACGTCGACGTCGAGACGACGGAGAGCGAGAGCGCGTCCGAGCGGTTGCGCACCTATGCGAAGTCGGCGAGTGATCAGCTGGCGAGCACGGTGGGCAGCGCCCGGGACGCTGTGACCGACGGCCTCCTGCCGCGGATCACTACGAACGTGCGGGAGCTCATCGCCCTCATCGCGCGCTTCATCAGCGCGCTGCGTTCACAGCTCGACGAGAAACCTCGTCGCAAGCAGGTGCCGCGGAGTGAAGCAGCACGTGCACATCTCAAGAACACGCGGCGCACGGGTCGTCGCTACCTGCTGGTTACAGCGATGGCATGCGGGATTGTGGCGGCGGGCTGGGGGATCTACGTGTGGGCGGCTGCGGGAGTGGGGACAGCGGCAGAGACGGAGACAGTGGCAGCGGCAGAGACAGTGGCAGACACAGTTGTAGAGGTAGCGGCAGAGGCTGGGCCAGGGAGCGTGGCTGCGATTGCGGAGTATCAGGTGCAGGGGGCTCCTTTGCCTCCTGAGATGATTCACGGGACTGTGTTTGGGGCTGATTCGGTTGCTGGCGGGGAGAAGTATGTTCTGCGGATGAGCAATCCCGTCGCCGAGATGGATGGGATCATCGAGGCGCACGGGTTTTCGGTCACCATTCCGGGCAGCCTATCGCTGTCTCAGGCGGGCCCGATCGCCGCGGCGCATCCCGATGTGGAGCACGCCAGCATTCTCAACCGCGGAGACTTTTCGGAGCTGACGCTGCGCTTCGTCGCAGGGCGTCAGCCGGCCTATCGGGTCGAGGCACGCGGCCCCTCGATCGAGATCACGATCGCTCGATAGCGCTCCTAGGCAAGTACGCCCTACTTGGACTGTGTGATCGGTTGGAAGAAGCGCCGCGACTCGCGTTCGATATAGAGCAGCGCCTTTCCATCCTCGAGTGCCGCGCGAATGTCGCCGATCGAGCGCACTGTCTGCCTGTCCGCCTGCAGAATGATATCGCCGGCACGGAGGCCTGCACGATCCGCATCGGAGCCCGGTGCCACGCCCCGAACGAACACCCGACCGTCCCCTTCGTAGTGGAAACGCTTTCGGAGCTGCGGAGTTAGG
>JAUXFZ010000041.1 GCA_030622585.1 Myxococcales bacterium | reverse complement strand
TGCACGTCTCCGAACGTGTGAACGAAGTCGCCCGGCTCGAGGCCGGACACGGAGGCGATCATCATCGTCAGCAGCGCGTAGCTCGCGATGTTGAAAGGGACTCCCAAAAAGACGTCGGCGCTGCGCTGGTACAATTGGCAGCTCAGGCGACCCTCGCTGACATAAAACTGGAACAAGGTGTGACACGGGGGCAGAGCGACGCGTTCGGCCTCTGAAGGGTTCCACCCCGAGATGATCAGCCTGCGGCTGTGGGGGTTGTCGCGGATCTGATCCAGGACGTGCGTGAGTTGATCGAAACCGTCGGGCCCGTACGACCCGTCCTCACGTTCGGTTGCGCCGAAGTTGCGCCACTGATGCCCGTACACCGGACCGAGGTCGCCTTCGGGTCGTCCGAAGCGCGTTGTCTGTTCGCTAGTGGCCCATTCGTCCCAAATCGAGACACCCACGTCTTGAAGATGGCTGACGTGAGTTTGCCCGCGTACGAACCAGAGCAGTTCGTGAATAATGGACTTGAGATGCACCTTCTTGGTGGTGAGCAGGGGAAAGCCCTCCCGAAGATCGGCACGCATCTGATAGCCGAAGAGGCTTCGCGTGCCGGTGCCGGTCCTGTCCTCGCGCGCGACGCCTTCGTCCAGCACCTTGCGCAGGAGATCGAGATACGCGCGCATGGCCCTACTCTTCGGTCACTTCGACCGGCTCACGAGGCTCGTCGCGCCGGATCGAGTAGCGCACCAGCGCCCGCAGGATGTCGTTGCGTTCGAGGTCGCCAACCAATCGCTTGATGTCCTCGTAAATCGACGGGTCGGTCAGCAGGGCGCCGACCGTGCCCTTGCCCTCGCGCGCCTCTTTGGTGAGGAAGGCGATGTCGTCGCTGGCGTTCTGTAGGTTGTCCATGAACGAATCGCCAAGCTCGCCGTAGATCAGCTGATTGACGGCGCCGTCACCCTCGCGAACGTCGGTCAGGATGGTATTGAGTTGGGCGAACGTGTCGCGGATATTGCGGATCGCCTCAGTGCCTTCTGTCCCGTAGATCAGCGCGTGTGCGGTGCCTTCGTTCGTTTGGATGTCCTCGGTGATTTGGTTGAGGTTCTTTCCGAGCGCCGCTACTTGCTTTCCAGCGGCGCGTAGCTCTTTCACGGCGCCCTTCACGTCGCGCCCAAGCTCGGCATCGTGCATCAGGCGACCGATGGTCCCGTCCCCGCTCGCGATCATGCCGGTGGCTTTTGCGAGATTCCGCGCTGTTTCCTTGAGGTCTTCCGAAAATTCTTGGTCGGCGAAGGGGTCGGTGGCGAGCCGCAGGTTGTGCGCCGTCCCCTCGGCCTCGATCAATGTGCGTTCGGCCAGCGCCATGATGCCGCCACCGACCGAGACCGGAATGGGCTCGTCCGCATCCCATGTGGGGTATTCATCGGAGCCGACGCCGATCTCGATGATGCGGTCTCCGAGGAGGCCCTTGCTTCCGATCGCGGCAAAGCTCGGTTTCGGATCCACGCCGTCGACGCCAGCGCCCAGCTCACCACGAATCAAGTGGGTCGCGTCGTCGATGATGCGGAAGTAGACCTCGATTCGGCCGGACTCGCCGATGACAACGTCGCTGACCGAGCCGACGTTCACGCCGGCCACCCGAACCGTGTTGCCCTTCTGCAGACCGCCGACATCCTCGAAGATCGCGTAGTAGGTCGTCTTCGAGGCGAAGATGTTCTCCTGAGCGCCGATCGCAAAGGCGATGCTCGTGCCGATCACCAGGGCGACCACCACAAAAATGCCAACGCGAAGGCGAGTACCGGCGGTCGTCTTCATCTGTTGCCCAGCCCCTACCCAGCACTCCTTAGCAGAGTTTCGGTGTCCTCGTCGACCGGAGCATTGCCTTCGATGAAGTCCCGGACTTGCGGGTTATCTGCGGCCCGGAGCTCGTCCGGCGTCCCGGTGAAGATCACGAATCCTTCGTGGATCATGGCGATGCGGTCGCTAATGGCCAGGGCAGTATCCATGTCGTGCGTCACCACGATTGAGGTCACGTCCAGAGTTTCGTTCAGATACTGAATCAGATCGGCGATGCGGGTGACATTGATCGGATCGAGCCCGGTCGTCGGCTCGTCGTACAGCAGGACCTCGGGCCGGATCGCGAGGGCCCTCGCCAGCGCGACTCGCTTCTTCATGCCGGCGGACAAGTCCGCCGGCACGATCTCTTCGGTGCCAGGGAGCCCCACGTAGGTGAGCGACTCGCGGACGCGCTCGGAGATCTGTGTCTCAGTCATGTCGAGCTGCTCCCGGAGGCCGTACGCGACGTTCTCCTTGGTGTTGAGAGAATCGAAGAGCGCGCTGGCCTGGAAGAGCATCGCTACCCGCCGGCGGACGGGGGAATACTGCGCCTCCGTCATCCCTGAAATTTCCTGGCCGTCGAAGCTAATGCTGCCGCCGTCGATGTCGAGCAGCCCGATCAGCATTTTGAGCAGGACGCTCTTGCCCTGGCCGGAACCGCCAATGATCGTCAGCACCTCGTTCTCGTGGATGTCGAGGTTGAGGTCTCGATACACCACCTTCGCACCAAAGGCCTTCTTGACCCCTCGAAATTCGATGAGCGCCATCGGGCCGACTTTAGTTGGGGTTGCCGGGCTCGTCGACTACTGTAACCGCCATGCGCCATGGTCTTAGGCGGGTCGCTCTGTGCGCCCGGGTACTAGCACTGGTGGTACTGGCCGGTTGTACCGCCAAGGCAGAGGCGATCCGCGCCGCGCAGCCCTACATCGAGAATTTCGGCGAGCTGCGATTGCGGGCCTCGAGCCTCCTCGAACTGCGCGCCGACATCCGGCGGCAGCGTCTTCTCGTGGCGGCCATGAACGGTGATGAAGAGTCGCTGCCCGAGAATCTAAAGCCGCTCCTCCAACGGATGCGTGCCGACAGGGTGGAGGTCACCGACGAGCAGCTCGAGCACGGCGACGCGGTGTTCTGGCGGATGCTCGACTATGCCTTCTCGGAGAACCCGAACGTGCTTCAGGGGGAGATTGTTTTTCTCGAAAAGGATGGATCCACGTCGATCATGCGCTACCCGCGCGACCGCGAATTGCCGGTCGGTCTGAGGTGGTACGGCTTGCGTCAGCAGCGCACATTCACTGGGTTGGCCAACTGTGTGACGGACGAGGGGTCCGAGCCGTGCGTGCTGGTGCAGCTTCGCCCGAGGGACTACCCGGGCAGCGCGGGGCTGAGCGTTGCCTATCGGCGCACACCAATCGAGATCACCGAGGACCGAGCGTCAGATCAATGATCTGATACGGAGTCGCGCTGGGCCCACCCTCGGCGTCGAAGCATCCGACGACCTTCATGTCGCCGGCAGAATGTTCGAAGCACAACGCGGGGTCCATGCCAAAACGCCTGCCGAGCTCGGCGCGATCGGTTTGAAGGAGTGGAATCGCCGAGGTCTGGTCCGGCGAGCTGAGAGCTTGAAGCGTGGCCTCATCGAGCGAGCAAGCGCGGTTGCGGGCCGCCGAGGCCAAGCGTGGGTGAAACCAGGGGAGGGTGTCTTCGGCGACCACCCCTTCGTTGCAGCCCTCGCGTGTCCCCTCGAGGGCGCCGACGAGAATCATGCGCGAGAACCAGATCCTGGTGCCGTCTCCCTGGCCCATCACGAAGCGTAGGCCGTAGGACTGCACCCAGAAGGTGACGAGACAGCACGAGAGAACCAGGACGCCGAGGCACCCGAGGCCGACCCAGACCCCGATATTTGGTGCCGGCGGTTGTGGCGGCTCTTCGGTCATCAGGAGCGGGGGTTATCACCGTTCTGTCGTCCTTGACAGGGGAGCCCCACGGGCCTAGCGTCCGCTCGCTCTGCCATGGCTTTTGCCCTTACGCCGGAACGCGAACAACAGGTCGACGAGATTTTGACCCGCTATCCCGAGCGTCGAGCAGCGCTCTTGCCGGTTCTGTGGCTTTGTCAGCGACAGAACGGATGGATTAGCCCCGAAGTCGCCGAATACGTCTCGAAGCGTCTCGAGCTCTCGACTGCGGTCATCAAAGGCGTCGTGACGTTCTACACGATGTTTTTCGACGAACCTGTCGGCGAGAATGTCGTTTGGGTCTGCCGGACCCTCTCCTGCGACCTTCGCGGAGGTAAGGCGATCCAGGATCATCTCGAGAAGAAGCTTGGCTGTGCGGCCGGCCACACCAGCGCGGATGGCAAATTCACCTTGCTCAAGGCTGAGTGCCTGGCTGCCTGTGGGCAGGCGCCCATGGTCCAAATCAACGATTACTATTACGAGAATCTCAACGTGCAGCAGTTGGATCGCATCCTCGACGCCCATGCCGCGAAGGGTGGAGAGGCCGCTGCTGCAGAGTTTTCCAGCTGCGCCAGTTTCGGCGCCCCGCGTGGCAGCAATGGTGGCGCCGTGACCTCCGCACCGCCTCCGCCTACTAAGGAGGCGGTGCGGGTCGCTTCGAGGCCACCACCGGACTCGACGGGCGACGAGTCATGAGTAAGCCGTTGCTAACCTCCCGCTACGGCGTCGAAGAGAGCTGGAAGCTCGCCAACGCGGAGCGTGCTGGCGCATACGAGGTAGCCAGACAAGCACTGACGGCTCGAAAGCCCGCCGAGCTCCGGGAAGAGGTCAAGAAGGCCAACCTTCGCGGTCGAGGCGGTGCAGGTTTTCCCGCTGGCGTGAAGTGGGGTTTCCTCAATCCGGAGGAAGGTGAGCGGATCTACCTCGTCATCAACGCCGACGAGAGCGAGCCAGGGACCTTCAAAGACCGCAGTATCATGGATCTGGACCCTCACAGGCTAGTCGAGGGGGCCATCATCTCGTGTTTCGCGATCGACGCGCATGTGGCTTACATCTACGTGCGGGGTGAGCTGGCGTTTTCGGTGAACCGGCTCGAGGAGGCGATCGCCGAAGCGCGGCAGGCGGGCTATCTGGGCGAGCGGCCGTTCGGTATCGACCATCCCATCGACGTTCACGTTCACGCCGGCGCAGGCGCGTACATCTGTGGCGAGGAGACCGCCCTGCTCAACTCGCTCGAAGGACGGCGCGGCGAGCCCCGGCTCAAGCCGCCGTTTCCCGCGGTCAAAGGCGCGTTCGGCATGCCGACCATCGTCAACAACGTCGAGACGATCGCCTCGGTGCCGGACATCATCGAGATGGGTGGCGATGCCTGGTCCGCGCTCGGCCGGCTTCCAGGGGATGGTGGCGTACGCATTTACGGGGTCAGCGGTCACGTGAACAACCCGGGTCTTTTCGAAGCCCCCGTCGGGATCACCATGCGTGAGCTCATCGACGACTACGCGGGAGGTGTGCTTGACGGCCGCCCCCTCAAGGCGGTGATCCCAGGTGGATCGTCGACGCCCGTGCTCGATCCGCAGCGCAAAGTAGACGCGCCAAACGAAGATCACCCGCTGCACAAGTGGCATGGCCAAAGCGAAATCGACGTGCCGATGGGGGTCGACACCTATCGCGCCCTCGGCACCATGCTCGGGACGTGCTGCGCCATCGTCATGGATGACACCGTCAACATGGTGGAGGCGTGCCGCAATCTGATGCGCTTCTACAAGCACGAGTCGTGCGGCCAGTGCACGCCTTGCCGTGAAGGCACGGGCTGGTTGGTCGATGTGCTCGACGGCCTGTGCAACGGGCGGGGCAAGCCTGAGGACGTCGACCTGTTGGTCGATATCTCGAACAACATGATGGGGAACACCATTTGCGCCTTCGCGGATGGCACGGCGATGCCAATGCTCGGGATGGTGCAGAAGTTCCGTCAGGAGTTCATGGACGCCGCGGTCCACGGGCTGCCCGACGACGTCCGGCACGACGCCAGTGTTCGCAGCTCGGTGGAGGGGGTCGCGTGACCGGTCCCGGCATAACTCTTTTCGTGGTGACGGCGACCTTCGCGATCATCGGCGCTCTCATCACGATTTCGGCGAGGCGCCCGCTTCGCGCGGCGATGGGCTTGCTCGTCAATATCGTTTCGCTCGCCGGCATGTTCCTGACGCTCAACGCGCACCTGTTGGCGGCGCTGCAGATCCTGGTCTATGCGGGCGCGATCGTGGTCCTGTTCGTGTTCGTCATCATGTTGCTCGGCCCGTCTGCGGAGGTTGCGCCGGCCGAAGGCCGCCTCGCCTCGCGGACGCTCAGCATCGCGTCGACGATCATCGTCGTTCTCGCGGTCTCGAGCTCAGTGGCTTATTTCAACCCCCCCTGGGAAGCGGTACCGGACGGATTCGGGACGGTCGAGGGCCTTGGAATGGCCATCTACAGGCAAGCGCTGGTGCCGTTTGAAGTGATTTCGATCACGCTCCTAATCGCCATCATCGGTGCGATTGCCGTCGCCCGGAGCCGTACGGAGTAGGACCAGATGGGTATCGGCACATACTTGGTACTCGCCTCGGTCCTGTTTGGCTTCGGCGCCGCGGGGTTTCTTGCTCGCCGCAACATGTTGATCCAGCTGATGTCGATCGAGCTGATGCTCAACTCGGTCAATGTGCTCTTGCTTGCTTTCAATCGCGTGAACCCGAGCAACCACGACGGGCAGGTGTTTGCTTTTTTCGTCATCGCGGTTGCGGCTGCGGAGGCGGCGCTCGGCCTCGCGATCCTAATCGCGTACTACCGTATCAAGAAGACGCTCGATACCGACGACGCGACGCTGCTGAAGTATTGAACCCATGCACGTAGAAGCCCCCCAGCAGATTTTGCTCCTCTTGATCATCCTCTTCCCTCTGGGAGGTGCGATCATCAACGGTCTACTCGGGCGCTACATGGCCAAGGGCTTGGTCACCTTGGTGGGCGTTGGGTCCGTGGCGGTGTCGTTCGCCCTCGCCGTCGTTTCGTTCGTCGAGTTGTACGGTCTTCGCCACGAGTCCGAGACGGCGACCCTCGTCTATCACTTCTACGAGTGGTTCTCTCTGAAGTTGCCCTCCGGCCACGTCGTCGCGGTCAACGTCCGTTTCGTGATGGATTCGCTGAGCGGCGTGATGACTCTCGTCGTGACGGGCGTTGGTGGCCTCATTCACCTCTACAGCATCGGCTACATGGGTGATGACGAGGGCTACCCGAGGTTCATGAGCTTCCTGAACCTGTTCATGGCGTCGATGTTGATCCTCGTGCTCGGAAGCAGCATGCCGGTCATGTTCGTCGGTTGGGAGGGCGTCGGCCTCTGTTCGTATCTGCTGATCGGCTTCTGGTTCGAGAACCGCGACTATGCTGCGGCCGGCCGCAAGGCGTTCGTCGTCAATCGTATCGGCGACTTTGGCGTTCTGATAGGGATGTTCATCTTGGTGGCCGTTGCCGGGTCCTTCGAGTTCGCCGATATCAACAGTGCCGCGATGGCCGGTGAGTTCCGCCCCGATTTCCCCGTCTGGCTGCTGGGGGTCGCGCCGAGCCTCGCCACCGTCGCCTGCGTCTTTCTCTTCCTCGGGTGCACTGGCAAGAGCGCGCAAATCCCGCTCTATATTTGGCTTCCCGACGCGATGGCGGGCCCCACACCGGTTTCCGCGCTCATTCACGCCGCCACCATGGTCACCGCCGGCGTGTATCTGTGTTGCCGTCTCTCCCCGCTTTTCATCACATCCGATGTGGCGATGTCGATCATCGCCGTCACCGGGACGCTCACGGCTCTCCTTGCGGCGTCGATCGCGGTCGTCCAACGCGACATGAAGAAGATCCTCGCATACTCCACCGTGAGTCAGCTGGGCTTCATGTTTGCGGCGGTAGGCGTCGGCGCTTTCGCGGCCGGCTTCTTCCACGTGTTCACACACGCCTTCTTCAAGGCCTGCTTGTTCCTGGGCGCCGGCTCGGTGATGCACGCCGTTCATGCCCACGGGGATGCTGACATCTTCAAGCTCGGTGGTCTCAAGAAGGCGTTACCCATCACCCGCTTGACCTTCTTGGCGAGTTGCCTGGCGATTGCGGGCTTCCCCCTCACCAGCGGGTTCTTTTCCAAGGACGAGATTCTCCTTGGCGCGGCGGCCCAGATCTTCCGTCCCGACGACATGCTCATGACATCGGTCGGCTGGTTCACTCTGATTGGGTTGACGCTTGCGGCGGTGATGACCGCCTTCTACATGTTCCGGCTCTACTTTCTGACGTTCACGGGCGAGTACCGAAGCGCCGACCAGTCAGGCGACCACCCGTACGATGCGCATCCGCACGAGTCCCCGCCGGCCATGACGATTCCGTTGGTGGTGCTCGGCGTTGGAGCGCTCACTGTGGGCTTCTTGGGGCTTCCGCACGTAGTGCCGATCATCGGGACTCACCTCTCGGATTACAGCTGGTGGGGCCACTGGATGGCGGGGTCGGTAGCGGGCCAGCCGGTTCCCGAGGAGATGTACATCGTCAATCTTGCTTCGGGGCTCGCGTTCGGGGCGATGGCGATCGGCATCAGCGCGGCCTGGGTGCTCTACCGAAACAAGGGCACCGATGCGCTGGCCGAGAAGATGCCGGCACGCTTGTACCAGATCGCGTTCGACAAGTGGCGCGTGGACGAGCTCTACGCAGCCACCATCGTCAACCCGATCAAGAACGTCGCCACGGTTGCGGGTCGCGCGGACATGACATTCGTCGACGCGATCATGACGAAGTTGCCGAGCTTCAATGTCCGCGAGGCTGGACGTATTTTGGCCCGCCTTCAGAACGGAGTCGTGCACGTGTACGGCGCCGTGATGGTCGTCGGTGTCGTCGCGGTGTTGGCCTGGTTCTGGACCCCGCATTCACGCATCGAAGCGGCGTTCGAGGGTACCCAGGTCGAGCTCACGACGCCGCAAGGCCTCGGGTACGAGTACCGTTGGGATGCGAACTCCGACGGCGAGTTCGAGACGCAGTGGAAACGCGCTCCGGGTACGACGTTTCAGTACGGCCACGACGACATGCGCGGCATCGCCGTGTTCCTCAAGAATGTCCACACCGGTATCGAGCATCGGATCGACGTCACCGAGGAGTGGATGCCGCTTCCGATCGAGTCGGTGGTTCCTGCCGAGTTCCTGTCGCCGCGCGACACGGGCTTCGAAGTCCGCATCGATGGCGAGTCCCTGCTGTTCCGAAAGGCGCACGCCAAGACCAAGCTCTCTGGCATGAAGGAGATCCGTTTGCCGATGGGCAAATCTGGCCGTCTCGGCCCCGCCCGCGTGTCCTCCCGCCCGCTCGTCGAAGCAACCCTCGAGGTCCGCAACGCGTTCGGGAACACGCACAGTGCCACCAAGGAAATCGCGTTGCCGTTCGGGTTCGAGGCTCCTACGCACGCCTCGTTGACGCGGCCGGCTCATGAGGTGGTCCGATGACGACCCACTACCTCACGTGGCTCCTCGCGATTCCGGCCGCCAGCGCCCTAGTCATCCTTCTGGTGCCTCGGAGCTGGGACACCGCGATCAAGCGTTTCTCGATCGGGGCGATGCTGGTCGAGCTCATCGTCAGCCTTCGTTTGGTCCTCGCCGACTACTCCGATGCTGGCTATCACTTCGTCGAGCACGTGGCCTGGGTCGAGTCCTTCGGGATTTCCTACAAAGTCGGCATCGACGGGATCTCGCTCTGGCTCGTGGTTCTGACCACCTTGCTTTCCCCGATTGCGCTCTATGCATCGTGGGGGAGCATCAAGACGGGCATCAAAGGGTACGCCCTGTCGTTCTTGCTCCTCGAGCTCGGTATGCTCGGCGCATTCGTCGCGCTCGATCTCTTCCTGTTCTACGTGTTCTGGGAGCTGATGCTCGTGCCGATGTACCTGATCATCGGCATTTGGGGTGGCAAGGACCGCGTCTACGCCGCGGTGAAGTTCTTCCTGTACACGATGGTCGGCAGCTTGTTGATGCTGGTCGCCATCCTCTATGTGGTCGCCAGCTACGAACAGCTTGCCGGGCACTACACCTTCGACTTGCAGGCGCTCTCGAGCCTGGTGCTTCCAGCCTCGCAGCAATACTTGTTGTTCGGTGCGTTTGCGTTGGCGTTCGCGATCAAGGTGCCGATGTTCCCGTTCCATACCTGGTTGCCCGACGCACACGTCCAGGCTCCAACGGGCGGGTCCGTCATCTTGGCGGCGGTTCTTCTAAAACTTGGCATCTATGGCTTCATCCGCTTCGCGATGCCGCTCTTCCCCGTGGCCAGTCAGACGATCGGTCCGGTCCTGGCGGGCCTCGGCGTCGTGGGGATCATATACGGCGCCTACGCGGCCTGGGTGCAGCGCGATTTGAAGAAACTCGTGGCGTACAGCTCGGTGAGCCACATGGGCTTCATTCTGCTCGGCCTCTTCGCCATGAACCGGAACGGCATCTCGGGCGCCATCCTGCAGATGATCAACCACGGGATCTCGACCGGTGCGCTCTTCCTTCTGGTTGGGGTCATCTACGACCGCCGCCACTCACGCGACCTCGACGACTTCGGTGGGCTCGCGAAGGTCATGCCTTGGTACACGCTGTTCTTTGTCGTGATTACCCTGAGCTCGATCGGGCTTCCGGGCACGAATGGCTTCGTCGGCGAGTTCATGATCTTGGCGGGGTCGTTCCTCTCGCGCACACCGATAGGCTTCGGGTCGTCCTGGTTCATCATGACCCTCCTCGCCACGACCGGAGTCATCTTCGCTGCCGTGTATATGCTGCACGCGGTGCTTCGCATTTTCTGGGGAAAAATCGTCCATCCGGAGAACGAGTCACTCACTGATCTCAATCGGCGTGAGGTCGCGTCGCTGCTGCCGCTCATCGTGATGGTGTTTTGGATCGGGCTCTATCCCAAGTTCTTCCTCGACAAGATGAACCCTTCGGTGGACGCATTCGTGACGGACTTCACGGTTCGATACTACGAGGGGCGCCGGACCGGTGAGCCTCGCTTGGTCGACTTCGAGGAGCTCGAGCAACGGATCGAGGCAGCGGGCGGTCTTGCGATGGCCGAGCCGACCCACGAGGAGGCGCAGTGATGAGTCAGC
>JAUXFZ010000021.1 GCA_030622585.1 Myxococcales bacterium | reverse complement strand
TGCGCAGCCAGCATGATCATGCTGTTCCTGCTTGATTTTGCGGCGGCAATATTTGGACCGATCTGAATCACCGGAGAACCCTGAGATGAGAACGACGCCCCTGAGAGTCTTTCAGTTCGCCACCGGCAACGTGGGCACCGAGATGGTGTCCAAGACCGTCCAACATCCCGATCTCGAGTTAGTCGGGCTCTATTGCTACAGCGAGGACAAGGTCGGCCGTGACGCGGGTGAGATCGTCGGGATCGATCCCATCGGCGTACTGGCAACGAACACCGTCGACGACGTCATCGCCGCCAAGCCCGACTGCGTGACGTACTTCGGTGTTTGGCCGGACATCGATCTTTTCTGCCGGCTGCTCGAGAGCGGAATCAATGTCGTTACGACGTCGGATTGGATCACTGGCTATTCCCGTAACCGGCACCACCCGCACCCCTCGGGTCGCAAGTCGACCGAGCTCGTCGATGAGGCAGGTAAGCGCGGCAAAGCAACGCCCTATGGTACCGGCATGAACCCGGGGCTGGCGCAGATCCTTGCGATCGTGAACACGGCAGGCCTGTCGCGCATCGACCACATTCAGGTGATCGAAACGGTCGACGTCTCGTGTCATCACTCGGTCGATACCTGGAAGAAGCACGGTTACGGGCGTCCGGTGGACGATCCGGAGGTCCCGCAGATGTTGGAGGCGGGTGCCACGGTCTTTGCGGACTCGATCTACATGATCGCGGACTGCTGCGGTATCGAGATCGACGAGGTTGCGTTCGAGTGCGAGCTCGGAGCCTGCAAAGAAGAGGTCGATCTAGGATGGTGGGTGCTTCCTAAAGGGTCCGTCGGCGCAAGCCTGGCGAAGTACATCGGCAAGGCGAAGGGCGAGCCCAAGATCGAGGTTCACCTCGAGTGGCAGATGACGCCGAACACCGAACCGAAGTGGAACGTGCAGAACTGCTACATCATGACCGTCCGCGGCAATCCACAGATCATGAACCGCCACATGATTCTCCCGGCAATGGACTCGGGACAGATGGACTGGAGCGACCCCACGTACATGGCCTCCATCGGCATGACGATCACGGGCATGCCCGCGCTCAATGCCGTCGAGTCGGTTTGCGAAGCCCGTCCCGGCCTCATCACCAGCGCCGACTTGCCACTGCGCGCATTCGCCGGCCGCTTTCATGAAAACCGCTGACGGCCAGTGCCGCTCCACCCATTGCCACTGCGAATCCTTGTAGATTCAAATGACCGATGCCCTTATCATGGGGTCCCGAAGTCGGGAGCTATATGAAGAGTCGAATAATTCTCGCGACTTCGCTGACCTTGCTCTCAACGCTGTCCCCCCGCGCTGCGTCTGCCAACACCGAACCCACGGCGTATGACACACGGAGCGTCACCTTGGCGCAGGCCGGGGTGTCTTTTCTCGAACGGCCCGCAGCGATCGCGATCAATCCCGCGCTCCTCACCGGCATCGAGAAGTTCTCCTTCTCGGTCATGTTCGATCCGATCTTCGTCAACACCTGTGCTCCGGTCGAAGGTCCGAACAGTAGCCGGTGCACGGGTGTCAGCTTCGGGCCGCTCGGGTCGACCTTCTTTGCGTGGCGGGTCTCGAAGCGGATGGTCTGGGGAGCGGGCGCGTATCTCGAGGTGGGCTACGGCGCGACCTATGAGGACGTGCCCAACGTCGACGGTGAGCCCGATGAAGTCGTCGGGACCGAGCCGCAGGATCAGTCGGTGACCTTTTTCGTCGGAGAGCTGGCCATGGGTCCGGCGATCGCGATCAGCGACAAGTGGAGCGTTGGCATCATGCTTCGACTCCCGATCGCAGCCCAAACTGCGGATCTCTATCAGAACATCGGTGCGGTGAGCGTTCTTCCGAACCCCAGCTATGCCCGGATCCACAACCAGCTTGGCGGCGTTGGCATTCCGAGCGCGCGGATTGGCGTGTCCTTCAAGCCCAACGACATGTGGACGGTCGGCGCAGCATGGCGCGTGTACACCAAGATCAAAATGACGGGAACCACCCAAACCGGCGTCGATATTCCGGGGCTCGAAACCCTCAATGCCCAGTCGGACTGGGTGATGCCGAACGCGCTGCAGTTCGGCGCGAGCGTGAAGCTCGTCGACAAGAAGCTCTTGTTGGTGGCCGAGCTCCGTATTCAGTTTCACGAGGCCGAGAAGCAGGGCAACCAAACCCAGACCGTCCATGTCTCGTTGCCGGAAGGCTCCGATCCGGCCCTAGAGGCGCTGCTGCCGGAACCGACCGTCGCGCCGTTCTACTGGAAGAATGTGTACAGCCTGAAGCTTGGCGTCGAATACCAGATCATCGACTTGGTCGCGATTCGCTTTGGCTTCAATGCCGGCAATTCGAATACGCGCGAGCAGTTCGCGCAGATCTTCACGCCTCCACCCGGCATCGCTATCGGCGTCCAGACGGGCCTGGGCTTCAGTTGGGACAAAGTCGACTTCGACATTGGCATGCTCTTTTCGCAGTTCGGCTCCACGATCGGACCCGAGGTCGCGCAGGAACCCGTCGAAGTCGGGGGTGAGCTCATCAACTTGTGCTCGCGCGATCAAGTGCTTCGTACCGGCTGCGCGGGCGACTACCAGGTACGGACCTTCTTTCTTTCCACGCAGCTGACATATCATTACTAGTGAGCTAGATAGCGTGCGGGTTATGGCTCGGGATACGGACATCAAGGGCGCGTACGAACCACGATTCGAACCCGTCGTAAAGCTCCTGCGCAAGCAGATCAAGTACTACGGCGGCGGCGCGGCGGCGGCCGTGTTCTTGAATGGGAAACCGGTCGTCGACATCTGGGCCGGACCGGCGCGCAAGGACGGCACCCCCTGGCAACGAGACACCATGTCGATTTGCTACTCGGGCACCAAGGGGATCACCTCGACCGCGCTCCACATGCTCGCGACGGACGGTCTGATCGACTACGACGCACCGGTTGCCGAGTACTGGCCGGAGTTCGGCTGCAACGGCAAAGAGCAGATCACCGTTCGGCATTTGTTGTCTCACCAGGCGGGCCTTCACAAGGTCATGCACCTCGTCGACCAGCTCACGGACATCCTGGACTGGGACCTGATCGTGTCGCGCCTCGCCAAGACCGAGCCGGACTTCCACCCGGGCACGGCCAATGCGTACCAGGCAGTGACCTTTGGTTGGCTCGTTGGGGAGCTGATTCAGAGGATATCCGGCCTTACCGTGCCAGAGTTTCTCGAGCGGCGGATCGTCGGGCCTTTGAAGCTCGACGGCTTGTACATCGGCAACGCCGACACCCAAATGGACAGGCTTCCCGATTTCATCGGGCTCCCCGAGCTCCAAAGAAGTGGTGCAGGACCGCTGTCACCCGATTACCACATCCCCTTTTGGGTTCGCCCCGGGCCACTGCGGGATCTGTGGCGCCGAGGCCTGTCGCCAAAAAATGCCAAGGCGCTCTTCTCGCACCCCGCGTTCTGGAAGGCGTGCTTGCCTGCGATGAACGGCGTTGCGACCGCGCGTTCGCTCGCCAAGATGTACGCCGCGCTTTCCTTGGGCGGTGAGCTCGATGGTGTGCGGCTGGTTTCGGAGGAGATTGTCCGAAAGGCCGCCGAGGTCCAAACGAAGCGCGCCGACAAAGTCATTTTCTATCCGCTTCACTGGAAGCTCGGATACCACCGCACCGATGCGTTCCTGATGGACGTCCCTGAAGCCTTTGGACACTTCGGGTTGGGCGGCGCCGGAGGATGGGCCAACCCCGAGCTCGAGCTCTCGTTGGGGTTCGTCCACAACAGCTTCCCGTTCTCGATTACCGGCCAGACCCGCACCGTGATGATGACCGCGGCGGTCTACGAGTCGCTCGGCATTTACAAGGGCGTGTGTCATACCCTGCGCCACGGTCCGATCGTCGATTTGGTGCCGAAGCGCTCGTAGCAAACCGTTTGGGGGAGATCGAAGTGACAGAAAAGATCGGCGTCGTTGGAGGAGGCATTGCTGGCGTTGGGGCCGCTTGGGCCCTGCACCGTGCAGGCTATGAAGTAGAGCTCTTCGAAAAGGGCTCGGCCCTGGGCGGAAGCGCAAAGACCTTTCGCTGGACGGTCGGCGATGGCTATGCGGATTCTCCAGTGCTGGTCGTTGCCTGGCCGCAGATGTACTACCACAACTACGAGTCGCTCCTGGACGAGCTCGGCGTCGGCATCGAAACGCTGCCAGTCTCCTACTTCGTACAGACGCCCGAGGGGCATTTTTGTCAGGATGGTCAGACGGCCGTGCAACAGCGCTTCGCTCCCGAGTTCAGGCGCTGGAAGAAACTCATCGCCTTCGTTACCAAGGTAAACGCGTTCTTCATGCCCAAGAAGACGCACAACTCGCTGTACCACTTCTCGTATTTCAACCCGATGAACGTCATTCCGATCTATTGGCTGGCGCGGCTCTTCGGCATTTCGCGCGCGTTCTGGGATACGATCTTCGTTCCGATTCACTGCGCGACCTTCATCACGACCTCGATGCGCGGCGTACCCGCAGTCATCTTGCCTCTGCTCGAAAGTGTCGTGCCGCTCGAGGAGCCTACCCAGATGGGAACGTGGCGAGGCGCGCCCCGCCAGGTTTTCGATCGAATGAGCGCGCCGTTTGCAGACAGCGTGCACACCGATCACGAGATCACTGCCGTCAGGCGTCGCAAAAACCGCTTCATCATCGAGGACGCAAAGGGGCGCACCTACGAAGTCGATAAGGTCGTGTTTGCTTGCGATGCAACGGCGGTGTTGAACACGCTCGAGTCTCCGAGCTGGCTGCAGCGGCTCCTCCTGGGAAACTCGCAGTACGTCGACGACGTCGATCCCGCGTTCTCGCGCTTTGTGGTGCATGGTGACACGGGCATCTTTCCCGAGAAGCACCGGCAGAGAATTCTCTCCGACTTCAACACGTACTCCGAGATTGACGAAACGGGCGCACTCGAATGCACCTTCGTCATTTCCGCGCAGAACCCGAGCACGAAGGACGCGGGCGTGCCCATGCTGGTCACTTTCAATTCGAAGAAGGCAATCGACCAGGTCCAGGCACGAATCGACCTACCTCATCCGACCCACGTAGTCTCCCTTCGGAACATGATCATCATGTGGATGATACGGTTCCTCCAGGGCAAAGGTGGCATGCACTATTGCGGCACGTTCACTACGCCCGAAGGCGGCCATGACTTGTCGTTCATGTCCGGCCTCGTGGCGGCTCACTCGATCGGCGCCCCGTATCCATTCTCGCAAGACAACGTCAATGCCGTCGAGGACTTCAAGCAGATGCAGCGTCTGATGCTGACGCGACGAGATCGCTCGATCTAAAGGAAGACGTTGTACGAGCCCTCCAGGATCAACCGGACGCTCGCGCTCAGTCCCCAGATGGGAAAGATGAACCACATCAAGTTGGTGATGCCGACGAACAACAGCAAGTCTCTGAGCGAATGCCCCTTATGGCGACCGTTGTTGAAGAACTGGAAGAAGTAGACCGCCGTGCCGTAGAACATTTGCCAAAACAGGATGAGACCGATGATGCCGAGAACGCGCGCGGGCATCAGCTCGAGCGTCATCCCAAATGCGAACAGCGTTGCGGGGATGAGTGTCGTGACGCCGTTCCCGACATCGATGTTGTAGCCGTATGAGCGCCGATCTGAATAGCCTGGATCAAACAACGAGTAGCTCGACCAAATGTTCGTCCACTGAGAGAATGAGAGCACGCAGAACAAGGGAATAGGTCGCGCGAAGACCTCGGCTATGCGCGTCATCTCGCGCCCGCGGTAGGGTTCCCTAATCGCCTCGTACTCGGAGCGAATCTGATCTTGGCAGACAAAGAGTGCGATCTCCCACCAGGCGATCATCACATTGAGCACGAGGAAGAACACCAGGCCGATTTGCGTCACGCTATACACGCCGTGGACCCAGTGGTGTAGCCAGGTGTGAAACAGCGTGCCGGTGACGAGGACGATTCCGATGACCACCCCCGTTGGGATGCTGGGGCCTCGCGGCTGTGTGGTGGCGTCCATCAACTTCCTCCGTACGCAGACGAGGCCTCTGCACCATGAGGTCGAGCAAGTGCTCACACCCCTTGAGGGGGCTACTTGCTGCTTATGGCTTGTTCGACTGCCTCGAGGAGGCTCTTGCTGTAGACACGGCCGGTTAGGCTTTCGCGGGTCTTTTTGGCGACGGCGTCCCACTCGGCTTTGTAGGGCAGGGTGTCGACCTCGATCATGCCGCGCTTGACCAGGGACGCGTAGGCCCGGTCGTCATCGCGGCGCGCCAGAGTGTCGTTGGCTTTTGCTGCTCGTATGCTGGTGTCGATCAAGACCTCTTGGTCATGCTCGGTGAGCTCGTCGAATTTCTCTTGTTTCACCAGCGACCCACCGACGAGGATGCCGAAGTTCTGTTTCGCCATGTAGTTGAGGCGCGTGTACCACTGCAGTGCCACGGCTGCGAGGGCGGAAGCGGGCACCGTGTCGAGCATCCGCGTTTGCAGGCCGCCATACACCTCGGGAACGCCCATTCGGACCGGGTTCGCGCCGATCGTGGTGACGTAACTGGCGAACACTGGATCATCTTTCCACGCCCAGGGACGAAGGGTCTTGAGGTCGGCGGGCCGGGCGAATTTCTCCATCGAGAAAAGGCGGTTCTTTCCTGCTTCGCCCCAAGCCAGCATCACGAAGCCCGCCTCTTTGAAAAGCTTCGAGAAGCGTCCGTGGAGCACCGTGCGCGCGCGTTCGAGCTCGTCGTATTCGGTGATCAGGCCGGGTGCTGTGAGCACCAACACCGGCCTCGCGACCATTCCAAGTCCGGTGGTCGTCACGCCTGCCGCGTCCATCTGGCCGGCGCGCACTTTGCGAATGAAGTCACGCTCGTCGCCCTGGCTTCCACCGGAATAGAAGCGGAGCTCCACGCGGTTCTCCGTCTCTTTCTTCAGGCTCCGGTTCCAAGCCTTCATGACCTTCATGAATCCCGAGCCAGCAGGCGCGAGAGAAGCGAAACGAATGATGATGGGGGATGCGGCGTGGGCCTGCGGCACGGAAACCGCGCCGGGCAGCAGGAAGGCACTCACGACGAGGAGTGCGATGAATGCGTGTCTGAGTGGGCTCATGATCTTCTCGTTTGGGGAGGCCGATACTAGCGCAATCGCCCAGGTGCGCATTCCATCCTCCCGGAACGCGGCACCCTTCGGACGTCCGTCCCGTCGGGGGATTCAAGCGCTCTTGGACCTATCTGTAGGTTGCGCCCCGTGCACGAGCCGTCGGCGAGGCGATGCATAGTCACCATAATTCTCCGCTCGATTTCGGCTTGCAAAATGTAGAACACGTTCTATTTTCGTTCGATGGACGATCGCTACTTCACACCGCCGATTCCCAACGGTTGGTTCCAAATCGCCGAGTCTGACGAGATCAAGCCCGGAGACGTCAAACCGCTCAAGTACTTCGGCAAGGATCTCGTGATCTGGCGCTCCGAAGAGGGCGAGCTTTCCGTGCTGGACGCCTTCTGCCCGCACCTTGGCGCTCACCTCGGACACGGAGGCACGGTCAAGGGCAACTCGATCGAATGTCCCTTCCACGCGTGGCAGTTCGGCACGGACGGCCGATGCACCGCGGTTCCGTACGCCGAGCACATTCCACGCAAAGCCAAGTTGCCTACCTGGCACGTCAAAGAGCTCGCGAACATGGTGATGTGTTGGCACCACGCCGAGGGCGAGCCCCCGACCTTCGACATTCCCGACGAGATCTCGGAATGGGGCTCGAACGATGGCGTTCGCAACGACCAGTGGACCGACTTCATCAAGCGCGAGTGGACCATCCGCACGCGTAATCAGGAGATGGCCGAGAACGCGGTCGACACCGCGCACTTTCACTACCTCCACGGCACGACCAACATGCCGAAGTCCGAGGCATCGGTGGACGCCACTACTCTGCGCGTGTATTCGGACGCTGGCATGGAGACGCCGCGTGGCACCGTCGACGGCTCGATCGAAAGCCTCAACTATGGCTTCGGGCTCGCGATCGTTCGCTTCAAGGGTATCGTCGAGACGCTCAACGTCGCATCGACCACCCCGATCGATGCCGACCACGTTCACCTTCGATTCAACTTCAGCGTCAACAAGTCGGCGGGGGCCGAGATGGCGCGCGGTGTCGGCAAGGCCTTCGTTGCCGAGGTGACTAGGCAGTTAGAGCAGGACATCCCGATTTGGGAGAACAAGGTCCAGTATGAGAAGCCCCTGCTGTGCGACGGCGATGGCCCGATCGCAGTCTTCCGGCGTTGGTGCACGCAGTTCTATTCCTGGCCTGAAGACCAGCGAGCGGTGGACCCGAGCGAACGGTTGAGCTAGAACACGTTCTAGTTTGGGTTTTGGCTCGAGGTTTGGAACATGGTCGTAGAAGCAGTCCCTGAAGGAACCTATGTGGACGTCGGCAACGGCATCACGATCCACTATCACGAAGCTGGCAGCGGCGATCGTGGGGTCGTCCTGTTCCTGCACGGCGCTGGTCCTGGCGCCAGCGGTTGGAGCAACTTCAAGGGCAACTATCCGTTCCTCGCCGAGCATGGCTTTCGGACGATCGTACCCGACATGATGGGCTACGGGTATTCGACCAAGCCTGAAGACGGAGCGTACAGCCTCGATGACATCGCCGCGCAATTCAAAGCGCTGCTGGACGCACTTGGTGTGGACCGCGCGACGCTCGTAGGCAACTCCCAGGGTGGGGCGATCGCAATTGCGATGGCGCTCAACTACCCAGACCTCGTCGGCCGGCTCGTCTTGATGGCGCCTGGCGGCATCGAGGCACGCGAGACCTACATGGAGATGGAGGGCATCCAAGCGATGATCCGCGTTCTCTACAAAGAAGGCATCAGCAAAGAGACGATGCGCAAGGTCTTTCGACTTCAGCTCCACGACGAATCGAAGATCACCGACGAGGTCATCGAAGAGCGCTACCAAGTTGCGATGACGCAACACAAAGACAACATCGCCCGTATCCGAACCACCAACCAAGCCGAACGGCTGTCTGAAATTCAGTGCCCCGTGCTCTGCTTCTGGGGCGCGAACGATAAGTTCTGCCCCTCGACCGGCGCATCTACAATTGCCGCCAACTGCCCCAATTCCCGGACGATGCTCATCGCCCACTGCGGTCACTGGGTCATGGTCGAGTACCCGAAGCTATTCAACGAGCTCACGTTGCAGTTTGTCCAAGGCGACCTGGGCTGAACGACAGCCAGAAGTGTCAACGGGCTCTGCCTGTGTACAACGGGAGATCCAAAATCGAGAGCACCCCGGGCTTTGCCTCGCACACCGCAGGGATGGCGTTGACGACCCGCATCGCGGTACCGGTCACGATGCCCGTGTTGTGATCGCCATCGTCTCCCTTCAAGTCGATCTCGCAGTTGAACTCGGGAGAGCCCTTGACCTCGATTCGGTAGCCGGACTTGTCACCGGTCAGGCGTTCCCACTGCGGTGCGACGTCAGCGCGTAGCCGTTGCGTGTGGGACGACACGATCACCGGCTTGCCCTTCGAAATGCCTTGCACCTCGAAGCGCACGCCAGCGCACATGCCTTTCTCGATTCGGCCCATGTCGGTGTCGAAAGCCTCAGCGGCCGGCGCTCGCTCGCTTTCCTCGCGCAGTTCGTCTAGCTCGAAGCCGAGTGCGTCGGCGAGGAGCTCGATGACGCTGCCCCAGCCAGCCTTGATAGCGCCCGGGTAGAACATCGGCGCCTTGAAATCGAGGGGATGCCCGAAGCCAAAGAACTCCCCGGTAAAATTTGGATCAGCGTAGGTCGAGTAGTCCATCACCTCGGCGACGCGCACCGAGTCGACCCGCTCGCAACCGGCTGCGAGAACCAGGGGAATGAGATCGCTGGTGAAACCCGGGTCGAAGCCAGACGTGTAGAACGCTACGTCGTTCTCGACGCAAGCCTCGGTCAGGGGGCCCGTGAGCTTCCGACTCGCGAACGGCGGATAGACCATCGATACCGTGGCCGTGTTCGCGATGTTCTTTCCGGAGCTGAGGATCTTGAGCCAGTCGTCGAGCGCCTCGTAGACGCGGGTCTCGCCGATCGCCATGTAACAGACACAGTCGGCGTCTAGCGCGAGAAGCGCGTCCTTATCGTCGGTAGCAATGATCCCGGTCGGTTCAGCCCGTCCGCAGAGCTCGGCCGCGTCCTTGCCAACCTTGTCGGGTGAATGTGCGTGGACGCCGACCAGTTCGAGGCCTGGATGGTTCAGAATGCCTTGCAAGGCCCTGTAGCCCGCGTTCCCGGTGCCCCACTGAATCACTTTCAGGCGTCGTTCTTGTTTGCTGTCGTTGGTCATGTCGGCGCGCAGTTGACCACGTCCTTGGCGCCCTGCATAGGGCTCGGAACGATGACGACTGAAGACGGCACTCGTGGAGACATACAGTTCGGTACCATTGCCAAGTTGGTGGGTGTCGCTGCATCCCGGCACGAGGACCGTGCAGCCGTCGTGGACGGCCGCAAGACGCTGAGCTTTCGCGAGCTTGCGGCGCAGAGCCAGCGCGCCGCAAAGGCCCTGATCGCGACCGGACTCGAACACGGAGACCGCGTGTCCATATGGGCGCCCAACATGCTCGAGTGGATCGTCGTAGCCCTCGGCGCCCATTCGATTGGGGGTGTCGTCGTTCCGATCAATACCCGGTACAAAGGCCTCGAGGCCGGCTACCTGCTCGAGAAGAGCGAGGCCCGGGTCCTTTTCACGGTGACGGACTTCTTGGACACCGATTACGTTGCCCTGCTCCGCCGCGCCAACCTCGAGCTACCACACCTGAAGGACATCATCGTGATGCGCGGCGAGGCGCCCGAGGGAACCGTCGGATTGAACGCGTTTCTGGAGCGGGGAGCGTCCGTGTCCGACGAAGACGCAGCGACACGCCTGCAGGCGGTTCAACCAGACGACCTCTCGGACATCCTCTTCACCTCGGGCACTACGGGCAAGCCCAAGGGAGGGATGTGCACCCACGCGCAGAGCCTCAGAGCCTTTCACGATTGGAGCGACATCGTCGGCCTCAGGACCGGAGACCGCTACTTGGTCGTCGCTCCGTTCTTTCATAGCTTTGGGTACAAGGCGGGATGGCTAGCGGCGCTCATGATGGGCGCGACCGTGTATCCGCAGCCGGTCTTCGACGTCGGAGCCGTGCTCGAGCGAATCGGCAGGGACGCCATCACGATGCTTCCTGGGCCTCCTGCGCTTTACCAGACGATTCTCGCACGGCCTGACCTCGATCAGTACGATCTCTCGAGCCTCCGGTTGGCGGTCACCGGAGCGGCTTCCATCCCGGTCGAGCTGATCCACAAGATGCGCGACGTCCTGAAGTTCGAGTCGGTGGTGACCGCGTACGGGCTGACCGAAACCAGCGGCGTCGTCAGCATCTGCCGCCAGGGAGACGATGCCGAAGTCATCGCCAATACGTCGGGTCGCGCCTTCCCAGGAGTCGAAGCCAAGGTGGTCCGTCCGGATCAAACGGAGCTCCCCACGGGCGAGCCGGGTGAGATCATCGTGCGCGGCTACAACGTGATGAAGGGATACTTCGGCGAACCGGAGCAAACGCGCGAAGTGATCGACGAAGAAGGTTGGGTGCACACGGGCGACATCGGCGTCATGGACGAAGATGGATACCTGCAGATCACGGACCGCATGACGGATATGTTCATCGTCGGCGGGTTCAACGCATACCCGGCCGAGATCGAGAATCTTCTATCGACGCATCACGCCATTGCTCAGGTGGCGGTCGTCGGGACACCGGACGCGCGCCTCGGCGAAGTTGGCGCCGCGTTCGTCGTGCTCAAATCTGGCGCAGCGCTTTCTGAAGCCGAGCTCATTGAATGGAGTCGCGAGGCCATGGCCAACTTCAAGGTGCCACGACGGGTCGAGTTCCTGGACGCGCTCCCGGTGAACGCTAGCGGCAAGGTGTTGAAGTTCGAGCTCCGCAAACGACTCGGCGCCTGAGCCTCAGCTCTTCTCTTTGCGCGCTTCCTTGGCCTTGCGGAAAGCCTTGGTGAGCAACTGCGGCGGGTGGTGCCCCCACTCGCTTACCTTGCCGTGAGTCGTCGTCTCCCAGGTGTCGTCGTCGATTTCGACGCCCCCATGGCCAAACTCGAAGTGAAAACCAGATGGGGTGTACCCGTAGAACGAGAACATCTTGTCGTTTGGGTGTCGCCCGAGCGTCTGGTGCACCATTCCGCCGGAAAAGAGAAAGCGGTCGTAACACATCCCGACTTCATCCATGCCTTTGGCCTGCACCATGAAGTGATGAATGCGTTTGAGCTGCCCGCCCCCGAAGGCAAACGAATGGTGGCGGCGGTTGGCGTGCATGAAGGTCACGTCGATCTTGTGGCCGAAGTATTCGCAGCGAATGTAATCGCTGAGCTTGAGTCCCAACACCGTGGCGTAGAACTCCTCGTGCTCGGCGTCATTCTTCGAGACGACAACCACGTGCCCCAGCCCCTGCTCCTCGGCAACGAAGCCCGAACGGACCACCTCGGACACGAACGGCTCGGCGGCTATCTTGGGGCCGTATGCAACCTCGACGGGATTGCCTGCTGGGTCGTCGAACTGGATCAGCGCTTGGACGTTCCGAGCTGCGGCCTGCTCGGCGCTACCCGGGGTCACCTCGTGACCCGCGTTCCGAAGCCGTGTGGCGATCGCCTCGATCTCCGTCGGCCCCTCAACCTGCCAACCGATGGCGGCGAGATCGTCCGCGGGACCGGGC
>JAUXFZ010000534.1 GCA_030622585.1 Myxococcales bacterium | reverse complement strand
GTCGCGGTGTGCGGGACCGCATTCGTCCAAGCGCTGTTCGTGCCCAACGTCGCCTGGCTCGCTTCGATTCCGATCGGCGCCTTGGCCACCGCGATTCTCGTGGTGAACAACGTTCGTGACTTCGAAGGGGATGCCCGCGCAGGGAAGACGACACTCGTCGTGCGATTCGGAAGGGCTGCGGGCGTCAAGGAGTACGGCCTCTTGCTAGCCGCAGCGTACGTGACTCCCATCGTCATGTTCCTTCTCGGCTGGACCAGTGCTTGGGTCTGCCTTCCACTGCTGACGATTCTCTGGGCGGGCGGACTCTTGCGTCCCGTCGCAAGCGACCGAGGCATAGCACTCAATGAAACGCTCGCCTGGACCGCCAAGCTCCTTTCTCTGTGCGGCATTCTGTTCGCCATCGGAATCGCGCTGTGACGGACCTCCATGCGCAGATCGACATACTCGAAGGAGAGCTTCCGAGGTCGCTCGCCGGCGCCGCCGTCGGTCTGTCCGAGCGGGCCTTCGCGGTGCTTCGGCTCACGCGGGACGACGGAACGAGTGGGGTTGGAGAAGCCTCTCCTCTGCCCGGCTACTCCCCCGATTCGATGGCGGAGGTTTCAGACGAGCTGCAACGCCTCGTGGACGCACCGCTCGATGCGAATCCACTGGCGAGCCCGCTCGGTCTCCTCGTCGACGCATTTGCCGCGCACCCCTTGAGCCAACCCGCCGCGTGTTTCGCTCTCGAGACCGCACTCCTCGACTGGCTAGGCCATACGCGCGGCGAGCCTATGCATCACGTCCTCGGTGGCGCCGCCCAAAGGCAACCGATTCCGATCGCCGATCTGGTGTTGGAGGTGGACCCCGCGTCGTGGCCAGCGTGCGCGGATACCCTCGTTGCAGACGGTGCTACGCATCTGAAGCTGAAGGCAGGAGCCGATCTCGGCGCGGAAATACGAGCGTTGCAGACGATTCGCCGCACGCACCCGACGCTCCCCCTTCGGCTTGATGCCAATCGCCGCATCCCTCTCGACGCGCTGCGCCGGCATGCAGAGTCGTTGGAGGCTCTCGAGTTGGAGCTCTTCGAGGAGCCGGTGGCGCCGACGGACTGGTTGGGGGCGCTGGATTTGCCACTGCCCTTCGCGCTAGACGAGTCGCTTCGCGACGAGGAGCTCTCCCGACGACTGCTCGGGAGCGGCGCCATCCGTGCGGTGGTGATCAAGCCGATGGTGCTCGGGGGGTTGCGGGCCTCGTTCGAAGTTGCCGAGCAGGCTGCGACGCACGGCGCGCAATACCTCGTGTCGCACACCTTCGACGGCCCCATCGCAAGGGCAGCCACGGCCGAGCTCGCGCTCACACTTCAAACCGAGCTCGCGGCGGGCCTCGGTTCACATCCTGCGCTCGGGCTCTGGCCCCCTCACCGGATCGCAGCGATCCGCGACCGACAGATCGTGCCCCACGACGCTCCGGGGTTGGGGTTCGAGCTCATCGAGGGCGCCGATGCGTGAGCTGAGTCTGCTGGCGGCGGCCCGCGAAGTCCCGGAACGCGATTGCTTGATCGTCGACGATAGGCTGTGGTCCTACGCCGAAGTGGCGACACGTGTCCGAGCCGCGCTCGCTATGCTTCGAGCCCGAGACGTCACACCCGGGGACCGGGTAGCCCTCACGCCGAGTGCTGATCTCGACTCCATCGTCTGGCTGTACGCGCTCTTCGAGCTTGGCTGCCCGGTAGTTCTGCTGCACCCGCGCCTCACTGAAAGGGAGCGCTCCGTCGTCCTGACGGAAGCGCAGCCGGGGCACGTAGTCGCGGCGTCGATCACCGACGACGAACCCGGCGACCAGATCTGGGCAGGCGCTTCGCCGGCGGCCGACGCAACTCTGGCCATCGTGTACACGTCGGGGTCTAGCGGCCGCCCCCGGGGGGTCTGCCTGTCCCGCCGCGCGTTCATCGCGTCGGAGGCCGCGCACGCCACGAACCTCGGATGGCTTCCCCAGGATCGCTGGCTGTTGGGGATGCCGCCCGCCCATGTCGGAGGTCTCTCCATCGTCACCCGGTCGCTGATCGCGAGGCGATGCGTCGTGTTGAGCGGAGGGCGCTTCGAGCCGGGCCGGTTTGCGCGCCTCATGGCCGAGTACCGAGTGACGCTCTGCAGTCTGGTGCCGACGATGCTCCGCGGGCTGTTGGCCATCGAAGAACCGGCGTGGACGCCCAGTACCGACTTGCGAGCCGTTTTGGTAGGGGGAGCTCCGTTCTCTGACGCGCTCCGCGAGCTTGCGGCGGCGCGGGGTGTCCCCACACTCGCGACGTACGGGTGCACCGAAGCCTGCTCCCAGATCGCGACACAAAGCATCCAACAAATCGGCAGCACTGGGTCGGGCGCGCCCCTGCCGGGCATCGAGCTGCGGTTCGAGGATGGCGAGATCCAAGTTCGCGGCGAGGTGCTCATGGACGGCTACCTTGGACACGATCGAGGAGGCGAGCCCTGGACATCGGATGGGTGGCTCCGCACCGGAGACCTCGGGTCGTTCCTGGCGGACGGCCAGCTCCTGGTCCGGGGGCGTGTCGACGATCTCAT
>JAUXFZ010000224.1 GCA_030622585.1 Myxococcales bacterium | reverse complement strand
GCCTAGTTCAAGCCGCCGAGAACGCCGGGCTGACCGAGCCGTTCGTGTTCGTGCTCGACCTGGGCGACTTCTCGATCACCTACCAAGCCGCCGGATTTCTGGAGGATGTGAAGTACCTCATCAGCGCCGAATCGGAGCTCCGAGAGTGCATGTTGGACGCGCTTCATCGAGCGGGCATCGAAATCGTTTCACCCACGTTCATGAATCAGCGCCAGCTCGCAGCCGAACGACTCTTCATCCCGAAGATCACGCACTCGGGCAAATCGAAGCCCCCGGCTGCAGACGAAACCCGCCCCGAAGAACGGATGTTCGACAAGGCGGAGCAGGCCGAAACAGAAGCCAAAGCGGGACACAAGCTCACCGATGTCGTTGAAGAGCTCGCCGAGCTCAAAAAGCAGAACGACCGCCCCGACAAAGAGAGCCGGATCAGCGAGCTCGAGGCGCGGCGCGCCCAACTCGAAGCCGAGGTCCAAGAGCGCCAGGACCAAAAAGAGGAGTCGAAGGACGAAGAAACCTAGCCGAGCTCGAGGCTGATGCCTACGACGAGCTGATAGTCGTTCTGCTTGATGGGATCTGGAGGTGGGTCGCCGGGCGCTGGCGCGGCCGCGGGTGCGGGCTGCTCGGTCCGTAAGTAGAGGAAGGCAATATCGAGATCGATGACGCTCGTGAGCTCGATAGCCAAGTCGGCTTTGCCCGTGTGGTTGGTGTTGCCGATCGTGGTGACCACCAAGTTGGTAAGCCAGCTGACGGTGAAATCGATGTCGCCAGTGATGTCGAAATCGGCGTAGGTGAACAGTGGGATGAACGCGTCGTTCTGCGGGTTACTCGTGTTCGTGAGCAGCGTGGCGTCCTTGTACTTCAAGTACTGGTAGCCCACACCGGTCTGGAAGTCCCACGTCACGTTCGGCACGTCGATGATGGTGACGCCGGCCCCCGCGGCCGGCGTGGCTCGAAACTGGATATTCTGGAAGCGGTCGTTGAAGAGCTGACCAAACAACGGCACGACGAACCATCGGCTCGACAGGAAGACCTTGAAATCCTCTTCACCGAGGTGGCGGTTGACGTTCTGAACGCCTCCCGTCCGACCGAAGGTCGTGTTGTAGTTGAGATCGAGAAGCGTCATTCGGTCTTCTCTGCGCACGTTGAACTTGATGTCGTAGGTAAGCTGGTCCGTGTTGCCCTTGTTGAGCGTCAGACCGAACCCCAGCTTCATCGACCACCAGTCCTTCTCGCGCTCGCCACCCGAGACGATCGACTCGAGCTCGCTGCGAGGAAACGTCTTGGTGCCCTCGTCGGTCTCGACGATGACTTTGTCAGGCGTGATGACCGCTAGGCCCGTGACAGAAACGCGGTCGTCGAAGACGTAGGTGTTCACCACAGGCGAGTGGACGTGGCTGACATCAGCGAAGTCGATGTTCTGCATGTCGAGCTTGTCGCTATCGAACTCGAGATTGTCGTCGCGCATGCGTTTCATGTCGCCCTTGAGCCATTCGCCCGAGACCATCCGCACCCAGTCGAAGGTGTCGCCGAATTCGATGATGTAGGTCGCGCCGATGCCGGCGGCTTCCTGCTCTTCGACCCTCGCCATGCTCGCCTTCACGGCATCGACGGCGGCGTCGGCCTCGGTAGGTTCGGCCGGAACACCGCCGGGCGCGGTGACGATGGCCGCAACCGTCTCGGCCCCGGTGGCTTCGGCGGTTGCCGCCTCTGACGACGCAGCGGGCGCCTCGACAGCGGGAGGCTCTTCGGCCGCAGCCTTCGGCGAATGAATCTGGAGCAGCGTGACGACCAGCAAAGTGGCCCATGCGACGCTGTGACTGAGGTTGCCCGGCTCTTTCGTCATAGGTGGGCCGGTGTATAGGCTGGCAGGCGGCGACGGTAAAGGACGGCGGGCGAATTTCTGGCCTTTCACACAAGCGGGTGACGCTCGGGCCGCTTTGCGCTAGAAGCCGTTGCTCTCGGGAGGCAACGTGACGAGCAGTAAACTAAGCAAGAGCGACACCCCCCTCGTGGCAATCCTGACCGGCAGCCCGAGCGATCTTTCGGTGGTCCTCAAGGGGCGCGATGTGCTTGACCAGCTCGACATTCCTAGCGACGTGCGGGTCCTGTCCGCGCATCGCACGCCACACGAAACGGCAGAGTACATCGCCGCCGCCGAAAAGCTGGGCGTCGAGGTCTTCATTGCCTGCGCTGGGATGGCCGCCCACCTGGCGGGAGTCGTTGCCGCCCACACGACGCGGCCCGTCATCGGCGTGCCTATCGCGTCCGGCGCGCTCCAGGGTGTCGACGCTCTGCTCGCCACCGTCCAAATGCCCCCCGGCGTCCCGGTCGCCACGGTCGGCATTGACGGGGCGAAGAATGCGGCGTTCCTCGCTGCGCGCATCGTCGCACTGACCCATCCGGAGGTCCGTCAGCGACTCCTCGACCATCTGGAGGAGAGCAAGAAGCGCTATGACTCGCCCGATCCGTCGACGCCCGGCCAAGCAGCGACTTGACGCCCTCGAGGGTCGTCTCTATCGATCGTAACCAAGCCTCCATGTCGCTCGGTCGCATCTTCATTTTCCTCGGCATCATCTCCGGCCTGACGGTCGGCACCCACTACTACCTGTGGGCCCGCCTGATTCGCGATCCGATGTGGCCGTCCCCTTGGCGTCAAATCGCGACCGTCGCACTCGTCGTGCTCGCGCTGTCGATCCCCGCATCGATGATGGCTTGGCGCCTGCTGCCTAGGAACCTCGCGATCCCCGTGTCGTGGATTGGGTACGTCTGGATGGGGTCGATGTTCGTGGTGCTCGTTTTGCTGTGGGGCGGCGAGCTCGCACGCTGGGGCTGGCTCACGTACGCAGGCCTCGGCTCGATTAGCGACGGCCGGCGCGAATTTCTCGCGCAGGCCCTGGCGGGCGGTGCTGGCGTATTCGGGCTCGCCCTCTCGGGCTGGGGCGTCTGGTCCGCAATTCGCCCCGTGGAGGTGAAGCGCCTGAGGGTGCGCCTCAAGAAGCTGCCAGAATCACTCAGCGGGCTGCGCCTAGTGCAGATCACCGACCTGCACGTGGGCCTCACGATAGGACGCGATTTCGTCGAAGACATCGTGCGCAAGGTCAACGCACTCGAGCCCGACATCGTAGCGATCACAGGCGACCTCATCGACGGCTCGGTCGAAGACCTCGGGCATGCCGTAGCGCCACTCGGAGAGATTCAGGCAAACCTCGGCACGTATTTTGTCACGGGCAATCACGAGTACTACTCGGGAGCGGACTCGTGGCTCGCGTTTCTGCGAGGGATCGGGATTCGAGCTCTGCGCAACGAGCACGTGGAGCTCACCAAGAACGAAGAAGTAATCCACCTGGCTGGCGTTGACGATTGGACGGCGCACCGGTTCGGCAACGGTCACGGCGCAGACATGAAGCGAGCGATGAAGGGGCGAGATTCGAGCAAGCCCGTCGTCCTCCTCGCGCATCAACCCGTGCAGTTCGACGAAGCGCGCGCACACGGCGTCGACCTTCAAATTTCGGGACACACCCACGGTGGCCAGATCTTTCCCTTTGGGGTTCTCACCCGCCTCGCGCAGCCATTCGTTTCGGGTCTCCACGCGCGGGGTGACTCACAGATCTACGTCAGCTCGGGGACGGGTTACTGGGGCCCGCCGATGCGTATCGCGGCACCCGCTGAAATCACTCTGATCGAGCTCGATCACGAGCCGGTCTAGGGCGCCGTGCAGCGAACGTCGACGTCCTCTGCAATCGCGACGACCCACGGATCGTCGCGGCTCTCGGAGCGCGCATTGAGGCGTGCAAGATGCGCGACGGCCGCGGATCGCTCGGACGCCTCTCCCGCTCGCAACGAGAGCTCGAGCGCAGCGAGCGAAGTGCCACGCGTCTGCCCTCCATAGACGGCGCGGCCCAGCGCCTCTCGGGCCTCGGGGATGTCGCAGGCTGCCAACGCCGCCATCGCGCGGTAGAGTTCGATGGTGGTGAAGCCCGGATAGCTATCGGCTGCGACGGAAAGGCGATCGTAGGCCGCTCGGGCTAGCGCCCGCTCGTCGGGTCCGGTGTGCATCCGGATGCCGGCACGATCACCGTTGCGGGCGAGCGGCCGCAGGAGCTCGAGACCTTGGTGCCAAGCGTGTATCGAAGTCGTATTCAACTGCGAACCCAAACGCTCGACCTCCAAGCTCAGCTGGGCATCGCCGACGCTCGCGTCGAGCAGGTGGCCGGTCCGGTACCCGGGACCGGCGATCTCGAACGGGCGCAACCCAGGCGACACATCGCGGCGAACGAACAGGGAATGCCCGTCCTCGATGAACGCGAGCGCCCAGTCGTCGCGGCTGCTCAAGTACTCGGTCGCAACGATGTGATCGGAGCGTGTGTGGTCGATGACCACGGTGTTCACGTCGTAGGCGCTGAGCTGATCGGCGAAGAGGCGTGGATCCGTAAAGCTCCGAGACACGCGCTCGATCATCTCCGGACCGTAATAGGGCACGCGACCATCGATCAGGAGCTTGCCGCTCGGCGCTGCGAACATCAGGAACCAGCTGTCCTGAATGCTCGCTACGATCCTCGGTTGACCGATGCCTTGCTCGACGACCTCGGCCGAAGCCCAAGGGTACTCGCGCTTCGGCTCGCCGAAGCCAAACCCCAACGCGGGGACCATTTGCAACATCCAAAGTGTGCTCGCCACGGCCGCTGCGCCGACCAGTACGCTCACGCCGCGTCGCATCGCACTGAACCCCGGCAACTGGGAGAGCCCTGCTGCGATGAACGGTGCGCAGAACAAGAGCTGATGCGCGACGAACCGCATCGAGCGAAACGCCATGAGGCACAACAGGACACAGAGGACCCCGTAGGCCAGCCCAAAGCGCGAAGCGCGAGTTACCGGCCGCATGGCCGCGAGCACGAAGAGGGCGGTGACAATCGGCGCAACGAGAAGCCGAAGCGGATCCTTGGGCGACCAGGCGGCCCACTCGACGACGAGGTCGCGATACTCTGGGCGAAGCAGGTGCGAGATCGCATCGGTCACAATCGAGAAGCCGAACGGCGTGCAACCCGTCGCAGCGAGCTGGAGGAGCAGCAACCCGACCATCCAGCGAAACGCGGAGGTCCGAAGCGAGAAAGTCACGAAGATCAGCGTGACGGCCAGCCCAAAGAGATGGGAGCCGTGCGCGTTGACCCAGGTGATGTGCAGCAGCGTGAGCCCCGCGAGGATCCACGCTTTTCTCCGTGACGACACTCGCTCCGCG
>JAUXFZ010000485.1 GCA_030622585.1 Myxococcales bacterium | reverse complement strand
CGACAAGAAGGCATTGCGCAAACAGTTCTGGGGCGACCAGGCACGCAGCGTCAACTGACCGATAGCCCGTCGAGTCGAAAAACTCGCACGCCCGTCCGCTAGGCTTGTGCCTTGAACCAGATGGCCGCTTCTTCGAGCGATTCATCGATGGGTCGTGGATGCCAGTGCAGCTCGGTTCTCGCTTTGCTGTTGTCGTAGTCGCCCATGATGCGTTGCAGCACGATGCTGCTCATGGTCACGACCGTGTCCTTGTCTAGCGCGTGCATGAGTTTTTCGATGACCCAGGTGCTCGCGGTGAGCACCGAGATAGGGATCTCGAAGCGGGGCGGGCTGACGCCAGCAAACGCGGCCGTCGTGGACGTAGCCTCGGCGATACCGAGCAGACGTTCGGCGATGATGTAGCGTTCGCCCACTCTTCCATGCTGCTCGGCCAATAGCAGGGCGTCCGCCGCGTCCTTGATGCCCACGACGCTCATCTTGGTCTTCCAATAGACGGGCATTCGGCCCGCTACCGTGAGCTTGAGGAGCTCGCCATGCGGGGTGGGTTGGTGATCATGTCCGCCAAACGTGGTGGCGACGCTGCACACGATGCCGGGCAGGCCTTCGCGACAGAGCTCCAATAACTGCCGTTCGGCTTGCACGCGGGTCATCACGTAGGGGGGGGCCTGATCCTCCCAGTTGAACTCATCGGCTTCGGACGCCGTCCCCGAAGGATTCAAGCCGATGGTGACGACCGAGCTGGTAAAGACAAAGCGTTTGATCCCCACTTCGAGCGCCACTTCCATGGCCACGCGGGACCCGTCCACATTGGTCCGATAGAGTGGCGCGCTATCGCGCAGCCAAGAACGCGTATCGACGATGCAATAGAACACGCTGCCGCAACCGGTCATGGCTGTGCGCAGTGTGTCCCGATCGAACACGTCCCCGGTCTGTCGCTCGAGGTCGAGATCGTCGGTCATCGCGGTGTTGCTCGAAGAGCGAGTCAGGATGCGCACCGGTCGCCCTGCCGCCACCAACGCCTTCACCACGTGGCTTCCTAGAAAACCGCTGGCGCCCAGCACCAAGGCTTTGTCTCCCGTCATTCGGAGATCCCGAGAACAGTACTATCGGTTGGGCATGGCGCAGGCATGAGGGCCTCCAGAACAGTGGAGCTTTGGGGGCTTTACGAGCCCCGCGTATGCGGTCTATAGACGCCTCATGACCAAGAGAACAGCGCTCGTCACCGGTGCTGGCGGAGGCCTCGGCCACGCGATGGTGGAGCGCCTCGTCGCAAACGGCTGGAAGGTGTTTGCAGCCGACATCAACGAGGACTCGCTCCGCACCTCGATGCACGACCCGGACGTTCTGCCGGTCATCGTCGACGTAACAGACCCCGAGAGCATTCAGGGCGCCTACGAGGCTGTCTCGAGCAGCACCGATCGTCTGGACGGCATCGTCAATTTCGCCGGCATCCTGGGCCTCGGCTCGCTGACCGACATTCCCGAGGAACGCCTGGCGCGCATTCTCGACGTCAACGTAATGGGCACGTATCGGGTCAACAAGCAGTTCCTGCCACTGGTCGAAGCTGCCCAGGGGCGCATCGTAAACATCAGCTCGGAGACCGGGTGGCAGAGCGCCGCGCCGTTCAATGGGCCGTACGCCATGAGCAAGTACGCCATCGAGGCGTATTCAACAGCTTTGCGTCGCGAGCTCGCTCTTCTCGGCATCAAAGTGATCACCATTCAGCCCGGGCCGTTTCGCACAGACATGGTCGCGGGCATCGAGCGTGCGTTTAGCCAGGCGGAGAGCGAGACGACGAAGTTCGATGGAGTGATCCGTAAGCTCAAGAAGCTCGCCGCGAAGCAGATCAACTCCGCGCACGACCCGGACATCCTCGCCCAAGTCATCGAGACCGCACTCACGGCCAAGCGCCCGAAGCCGGTCTACTCGGTGAAACCTGACCCGCTCCGGTCCGCGCTCGAAAAGCTGCCGCTACGAGCGATCGACAAGACGTATTTCACCGTCATGCGCCGCGCCTACAAGAAGTAGCCAGGAGTGACTACAAACGTCGTGAAGATCAAGCCCAAGCCGGATGGCCTCGACAAGCCCTATGTGGGCAAGATCATCAAGGTCATGTCCGCCGTGAACACTGCGATGTACCGGTGGACGGGGGGCCTCTTGGGTTCGACTTGGCGGGTGGGAAGCGCGTTCCCGTGGGGTATTCCGTTGCTCCTCCTGACGACGATCGGACGCAAGACCGGGCTACCGAGAACGTTGCCGCTCGTGTTCATCGAAGACGGCAGCAAGGTGATCGTGGCGGGCTCTCAAGGCGGACTGCCGAAGGACCCGCTCTGGTACAGGAACTTGCAAGCCAACCCCGAGTGCCAGGTCCAAATCAAGCGACGTACGATGAAGATGACGGCGCGCACGGCATCGCCGGAGGAGCGTGAGGTGCTTTGGCCGAAGCTTGTCGCCCACTACCCTGACTTCGCAAGCTATGCGACGTGGATGGACCGCGTAATTCCGATCGTGATTCTCGAGCCGACCATCTGAGACTTTTTGCGCTACTATCCGCGCAATGCTTCGCGCTTCTGGGATCCTCGTCGTTGCGCTTCTAACGATCCCGGCTCTGGCGGAGGCGGGGAACAGCGATGAGGTTGTCGCTGGAAACGACGTCGCGCTGACCGGTGGCGCGGTCGTGGCCAACGTGCACACCGGGGGGGCGATGTGGTTCAACCCGGCGGGCGTGGCACGGCTCGACGCCCGCTCGGTCGATCTGACGGGTGCGATTCTCTCGTACAGCCTCGTGAGCGCTCCGGGCTCGCTGTCAATCGAGAGCGGAGAGCAAAGCGAAGGCGACTACTCCGCGCTTCAAGCGATCCCACGCGCCCTCACGTACGACGCGTCGCCGCGACCGGAGCTAAACTGGGGAATCGGCTTCTTCTTTTCGCGATCGCGCAGCCGGTTCTTCCAGGATACCGTCGCGACGGAGACCGGCTCCACCGAACCTTCGGAGTTCTTTGCAAGCGCTG
>JAUXFZ010000121.1 GCA_030622585.1 Myxococcales bacterium | reverse complement strand
GTCGGCGCAGGCTTCGTGTTCATTCGTACCGGCCCGACTGGTGAGGCCACGGTGACCGCGAGTCCCTATTTCGCTACCCTCCCGACCGAATTGCTACCGGCCACGGGGTACAATCTCGTGGCCGTCCGACCTGAAGTTGCCCAGGAAGTGCTGGAGATGCTGGCCGTCCAGGGCCGGTCCGCCCCCTGAACCCCAACTCGACTCTAGCTCATTTCGACGACGATTTCGGACGTCTGGTTGAGCGGAGCACCGACGGTAGGAAGCCGCTCGGCAACGACGACACGCCCAGCCCCGTTCTGACGAAGATAGTTCAGCAGCCCATTCAAATGATCCGCGTTTCTCAGTCGCAAACGGGCAGCCAAACCTCGAGGGGTCACGGGGAACAACTCGCGTACCGGCTCGAAAAAGATGGCAGCTCCATCCGTGACTCCCAAAATCTGATCGACGGCGACCGGGAACACACGAGGAAGTTGTTCTAGCGCGTGAACGGTGAAGGAGACCGAAGCACGACCATCCCACGCCAGCGGCGCGGTGATGTCTGCCTGGTTCACCTCGATGTCCAAATCGAATGCGTCGGCGTCCGCCTGGGCTCGCGCCGCTGTACTGGGACTCAGCTCGAATCCCACGAGTCGAGCCTCCGGAAAGTGCTGCCTCAAGAAGAATAGGTTCCTACCCGTGCCGCACCCGAACTCGGCGATGGTGCCCTTTCCGTCTGGAAGACACGCCGACACGCGAGACAGGAGGCGCTGCGTTAAGTACTCGCGCGAAACGCGATCAATCCCTACGACCAACTCACCGTTCTGCAGCAACCATTTGGGTGTGCGATCGTCGCCATAGATGAGCTGCTCTAGAGAAAGCTGGTCGTCCCAATACTCGTCGCGGTCGTCCGCTTCGTATTCATTGAGGATGTGTTCGCTGTCACGCTGCACGCGGGAGCCCGCGACCGCCCGAACGCCATAGTGCGCGATCGCGCTCAGGGTATACGCCCACGGCCCACCAGATTGGATGCGAAGATCCCTGGACCGAATTCTCTCCCTCAGCGTCAGTCTCTCCAATGAAGACCCCCTTCGCACTCCGAGCTATCACTCTGTGACAACCGAGTCAAGTCGAGTCGAGCCACAAAACTCCACGATCCTCCGGCAATTTCCCAACTGTTTGGACAGGTGATCATCCCGACCTATGCTTCCGCCCGCGTGGCTTGGTGGAAAAAGGGTTGTCTTACGGTCGTTCTTGGCCTGGTGCTGTTCGTATTGGCTTTTTGGGTCGTCTACGGCGGTGGCAAGGAGCAGTACGACGGCGAAATTGCCCAGGTTGCGCTGGCGCCTGAGCACGTCGCTGCGCGGGCGGCCGGCCAGACACGAGCGGCTCCGAACAGCGCCGACCGAATCCTATTTGGAGACCTCCACGTCCACACGACGCTTTCCGTCGACGCGTTCATGTGGAGCCTTCCCTTGATGGGGGGCGAGGGCGTCCACCCTCCGGCGGACGCGTGTGATTTCGCCCGCTTCTGCTCGCAGCTCGATTTCTACGCGCTCACCGATCACGCCGAGGCGCTCAACCCACGAACTTGGAAGATGAGCCGGGACTCGGTGCGTCAGTGCAACGCAGTAGCGGCCGAGAGCGCGCAGCCGGACGTGATCGCGTTCACCGGCTACGAATGGACGCAGGTCGGGCTCACCCCCGAGGAACACTACGGTCACAAGAACGTCATCTTCAAGTACGACACGGATGACGAGCTACCAGCCCGCCCGATCTCTGCGCCTGGCCTCGCAGCGCGCGCGTTCTCGAACATCAGCGCGCTCTGGTCTCTGTTGACGCTTCCGGTGCGCGCGTTTCCCGAGCAGCAGGGCTATCTCGATTTTGCGCGCCACACCCGCGAGAACGGCAAGTACCCGGTTTGCCCCGAAAACGTGAACAGCAAAGATCTGTCGCCGACGTGCCGCGAACGAGCCGCCACGCCCGATGTTCTGTTTCGAAAGATCAACGAGTGGGGCCTCGACACGATCGTGATTCCGCACGGCACCACGTGGGGCTTCTACACGCCGCTCGGCTATACCTGGGACAAACAGCTTCGTGCCGACCTCGACGACGCGAGCCTCCAGCGCCTGGTCGAGGTGTTTTCCGGGCACGGCAACTCCGAAGAGTACCGAAGCTTCCGCTCGGCCAATTTCACTGCCGATGGCATGGAGTGCCCCGAACCCACCGACGACTACGAAGCATGTTGCTGGCGTGCCGGCGAAATGATCCGAGAGCGATGTGACGACGCGACGTCCGAACTTTGTCAGCAGCGTGTCGAAAAGGCGAGGGCGGACTACCTGCGAGTGGCGCTTGCCGGGCACGTGACGATTCCGGGCGAGGATGTTCCGGACTGGAACAACTGCGGCACATGCACCGATTGCTATCTGCCGGCCTATCAGTATCGGCCCGCCGGCTCGGTGCAATACATGCTGGCCAAGGGCGACTTCGAGAACCCCGAAGAGCCACGGCACGCGACAATGGGCTTCATTGCGTCGGGCGACAACCACAGTGCCCGTGCGGGCACCGGCTACAAGGAGTTCGCGCGGCTGCAGATGACCGAAGCGCGCGGGGCTCCGAGCGAGTCCTGGCGCAAGTCGATGTTTGGCGACCGGGGTCAGCCTGAACCCGAGTCCACCACGTACACCATTGCGACCCTGATGCAGCGGCCTCCTTTCGAGCTGATGTGGATGGAGCGGCAGGCCTCGTTCTTCATCACGGGCGGGCTCGTCGCGGTACATGCCACCGAGCGGTCACGTGAGGCGATTTGGGACGCCATGCAGAGCCGCAACGTGTATGGAACCTCGGGCGACCGCCTCTTGCTCTGGTTCGACATCAAGAACGGCCCCGAGGGCGTCTTGCCCATGGGCAGCGAGCTCGAGTTCACGGGGACACCGAAGTTCGAGGTGCGTGCGGCTGGCTCCTTCGAGCAGAAGCCGGGCTGCGCCCCCGATGTCATTCAAGCGCTCGGAGAGGACCGCCTGGAACGCATCTGCGCCAGCGAGTGTTACAACCCGGGCGACGATCGCCGGCGCATCACTCGCATCGAAGTGATCCGGATTCAGCGGCAGCGCAGCGAGGACGAGCCCGTCGACGACCTCATCGAGGACCCGTGGAAGACGATTCCCTGTCCTGAAGGGCCGGAGCTCTGCGTCGTCGAATTCGAGGACCCGTCGTACGGCGAGCTTGGCCGAGACCTGTTGTACTATGTCCGCGCCATCCAGGAGCCGACGCCGACCGTCAACGGTGGCGGTCTTCGATGCCGCGGGGGTGAGTGCGAGCCCTGCTACGGCAACTTCCGCACCCCCGTCGACGACGACTGCCTGGTCGACACCGAGGAGCGTGCCTGGTCCTCCCCGATCTTCTTGCTGGCCGGCCCGGAGCCATGAGTCGGGCTTGGCTTCTCGCAGGCGGGATGCTCGCCGGGGCCGCCATTGCCGTCTTCTACATCGTTCGTACGCCAGACGCGGTCGAGCCCACCGCGGACGCCATCGCGTGGGTGAACGAGCGTCCGATCTCCCGGTCTTCGTACGAGAATGCGTTACAGGCCGTGGCAGGTGATCGCAAGAGCGGGACGCTGCGACAAGACGACCGCGAACGAGTGATTCAGCGACTGATCGATCAGGAGCTGTTGATCGATCGTGCGATCGAGCTCGGGCTCCCCGAGCGCGATCCGCAGATTCGCAACCAGTTGGCAACAGCGATGATCGCGTTCCTGGTACGCCGTGCCGAAGATGAGGCGACGGCGGCCGAGGAGGCGGAGCTCCGCGCCTTCTATGAAGATCAACGCTTCCGCTTCGAGCGCAGCGCGCAGTATCGCGTCGCGGCCGAGGGTGGGGCGGTTCCGCTGCCCGACGGCTGGCTGCTGGCAAAGGAAATCGAGCAGCGTCTCGGTCCGAGTGCGGCGCGCCAGGTGATCGAGCTCGAGGCAGGCGCCTCCATCGTCATCGGTGAGGGTGCAGCAGGGCACACTGTTCGACTGCTCGAACGGCGGGATGGCGTCCTGGTGCCCTCCGACGAAGCCCGTGACGCCGTCGAAGCGGCTTACCTTCGCGCCCGCAGCGAGGCGGCGGTGCGTGAGTTCCTCGAGGTAGCCCGTCGGCACAGCGACATCCGCGTGGAGGCCGAGTAGTGAAGCGCCTCGCGGTGCCGGCCCTCGTTCTCGCTCTGCTCGTTCCAGCATCGGCCTTCGCGCATCAGAAGAGCGTCTCGTACTCGAAGTGGACGCTTGTCGATGGTGGCGCCATCGCAGAGATGCGCGTCGGCTGGCGCGAGCTGACGTCGCTTCCCGTCATGCGCGACAGCCGGGACGCGCCCTTCGACCGCTCGAGCGTCTTGCCCTATCTACAGGGGCGGCTGACCCTCAGGTCCGACGCCGGCCCTTGCGAAACCGTTCCATCGAGCACGACATGGCTTCCGGCCGAGCGTGGCTGGCTCCGCGTCGAATGGCGGGTTCGCTGTGCGTCGCCGCCGGTGAGCCTACATAGCGAGCTGTTCACCTCTCTGAGCACCCATGTCCACCTCGCTACGGTTCTCGGGGATGCGCCGATCGATGTCGTCCTGTCTTCGACGGCGCCGACGGCTGAGATCGTTTCGAAGAACGAGACGGGAGCCGCTGGCGGGCTGGGGCGTTACCTGCGCCTCGGCGTCGAGCACATCCTCAGCGGCTGGGATCACCTGGTCTTCCTGCTCTTGTTGATCGTGGTCGCGCCGCGCCTTCGCGAAGTGGCTGTTCTAGTCACTGGGTTCACCGTGGGTCACAGCGTGACGCTCGCTGCTGCCGCGTTTGGTGTGCTGGTCCCTCATGTGCGTGCCGTCGAAGCCACGATCGCTGCTTCGATTCTCCTCGTCGCGCTGCAGAACGTCGGCATGGAGCGAGCCCGTGGCGGCGCGATCGTCATTCTTGGTACGCTTCTGCTCTTCGTGGTGAGTGCCACGTTCGGAGGGCTGCCTGCGTTTTGGGGCATAGCCCTCTTTACCGCTTGCTACTTCGCGTTGCTCGGTACTTTGACCGGCGCCGGCCGTCTTCGTTGGGTGGTCGCCTGCCTTTTCGGTTTCGTGCACGGTCTCGGATTCTCGAGTGTGCTCCTCGACCAAGAGCTTCCCCGCTCGAACCTGCTCCAGGCGCTGTTCGGCTTCAACGTGGGTGTCGAGGTCGGGCAGCTCGCGGTCGTCGCGTGTATCTGGCCGATTCTTCAATGGATGCGACGCCGCGATCTCGGCGGCCCGGTCATCGACGTGACGGCGCTCGCAGGTGCGACCGTGGGCACGTTCGCGTTGGTGGTCCGCGTGTTCGGCTAACGCGTCAGATGAAGAACGGACCGCTCACTTCGTAGGTGATGCCGCTCATGCCGAGGATGTCGAGACCCTCAGTGCCACGCTGAGAACTAAAATACAGACGTTGCAGCGACGGGCCGAACGCCGGCCCCGTGACCTCCGAGAGGTCCTGTCCGGTGACTTGCACGAGGGGCACGATCGGGCCCTCCGCGCTGATGGCGACGACCTGCATGTCGCCGCCGTCCTCACCGACGATTACGTCTGCGGCGGGCGAAACGACGAGATTGTCCACGCCCGTGAGAATCGGAGTGCTCGACGTGGCTGCGTCGTAGAGGATGGTCAACATCGATGTGTCTGTCGCGTACGTCCAGACCCGGTTGTCGCCCTTCGTGGCGAAATAGACCACGTTGTCCTGGTACCAAATCCCCTCGCCGCCAGCGAATGGCGTGCTGTCGGGGACCTGAAGCCGAGTCGGCGTGCTTTGCGCGCTCGGGTCGGGAACGGTGTGCCACTCGACGAGGCCCTCTGGCCCGCCGCCGATGACTTCAGCTACCTGCAGCTCGCCCGCGCTCAAGTCCTCCGGCGCGTCGTACACGAATCGATACAGCCGCCCGTCGCCCAGGTCTTCGGTCAGGTAGGCGTGTTGGTTTGCTCCGTCGACCGTTGCCGCTTCGTGCTCGAAAACGCCCATCGCCGGACGCACCACGGCCTCGTTTTCGCCGAGCGGATCGCATTCCCATACGCGGCCAGTTGGCGTTTCCTCGCATGACAGCCAGGTGCCCCAAGGCGTGAGGCCGCCGGCGCAGTTGAGATTGGTCCCGCTCAGAATCTGATACGCGTCGATGACGTCCCCGCTCGAAGAAAACCTCACCGCCCCGGCGCCACCAGTGAGAAGCGAAGGGGATTCGGAGTCCGACACGTACAGCCAGCCGCCGTCGCCGGTGGCCAGCACGCCTCCACCGTCCGGCGCGTTGTGCCAGACGTAGCCCGAGCTTCCGACCTCCATGTTGGACCGTGCGATGACCCGGCTCGTGAAGCCTACGGGCAGACGCAGCCCGTTCTCATCCGGGTCCTGCAGGGGTCCGAGGTTCGCGATGTTGCTCATCGTGGGCACGCCCATGCCGCCGCTGCCGCCCATGCCACCGCTACCGCCCGCGCCACCGGCGCCACCCATGCCGTCGCCATCGCTGCCGCACTGGCTCAGCGTGTTGCCGACGATCATCCAGCCCACGCCCGCGACGCTCTTCCGGAGAAATTCGCGGCGTGCTGGATCGATGACTGGATCGACGATGGGTACTAGCTTCTTGATCGACATCGATATTCCTTTTGCCCGCCCGCGATCGGTAGCACTTTTTGGCGGATGCGAATAGTCTCGCCGCACTCGTGCTGTGCGAAGCTCGAGAGAGGGCCGCAATGAACTTCAGTCGTCGAGATATTCTCAAAGGCATGGGCGCGGCCGGTCTGACGCCGCTGCTGGCCTCTGGATGTGACAGCAGTGCGGGAGACAGCGGCGGCAGTATCCCGCCGCTTCCCGAGCTGCCCGAGTACGAATGGAACGGCCCGACGGGTCCCGAGAACCTGTTCGAGCATGGCGTGGCCAGTGGCGATCCCTTGAGTGACGGAGTGATTCTCTGGACGCGCGTGACCCCTGAAGTCGTCGAGCCTCCCGAAGGGGAGGAGCCTGAGCCGCCCGAGCCCATCGAGGTCTGGTGGGAGATGGCTCTCGACGAGGCTTTCCTGGAGCGGACCGCACAAGGCACGCTCACGGCCAATCTCGCCGGCGACTTCACTGCGAAGGTCGACGTGCCTGGCCTCGTCTGGGGACGAAACTACTTCTACCGTTTTGCCGCGCAGCGTCGCTGGAGCGCCACTGGCC
>JAUXFZ010000504.1 GCA_030622585.1 Myxococcales bacterium | reverse complement strand
GAGCTTGCGATGCAGGCGACGGTCGCCGTGACCCCTGCGGACGCGCTCGATCTCGGCAGCCCGCGGACGACGCCGGCTTCGGCCGAGGGGGGGACTTCAGGGACGATTCGAATCATCACGAACCCGCAAGGTGCGAAGGTCTACCGCTTCGTCGGGGTTGGGCCCAGCGTTCAGATCCCTACCGCTTCGATTCACGAGGGCCAGGAAGTCTTGGTCTATCACCCGGAGCACGAAACCAGGCGCGCCGTGATCGGACCTAGCGACTGGCGGCCGGGCGAGGGAGCAGAACCTCACAGTGCAAGCTTGGATTTCGAGCTGCCGCCGCTTGCGGGGTCAGCCGTTCCGGAAACGGCCGAGGACTGACTCCACCTCGTGCCGAATCGACGCGAGTTGTTGCTCCGAGTTGGCCTCGAAGCGCAGAACCAGCACCGGCTGCGTATTCGAGGCACGGACGAGCGCCCAGCCGCCGTCGAACTGGATGCGCGCCCCATCGATGTCGACCAGGTCATGCGTGGGTCGATAGTGATCGACCATCTTGCGAACCAGGTCGAACTTGTGAGCATCATCGCATTCCACGCGAATCTCGGGGGTCGCGAAGGTCTCTGGGACGTCGCTGAGCATTTCGTGTAGCGGCACGTCGCGCTGGGACACGATCTCGAGAATTCGGAGCGTTGCGTAGATCGCATCGTCGAACCCGTAGTACCGATCGGCAAAGAAGATGTGTCCGCTCATCTCGCCGGCGAGAAGGGCGTGCTCTTCTTTCATCTTGGCCTTGATCAGTGAGTGGCCCGTCTTCCAAAGAATGCCGCGTCCGCCGTGCGCTTCGATGTCGTCGTACATCGTCTGGGAACACTTGACCTCGCCAATGATCGTCGCTCCTGGGTGTTTTTCGAGCAGCGCGCGCGACAAGATGATCATGAGCTTGTCGCCCCAGATGACCTCGCCACGCGCGTCGATCACCCCGACGCGATCCGCGTCGCCGTCGTATGCGAAGCCAAGCTCGAGCCCATCTTCGAGGTCGCGCTCCTGGAGCATTTGGAGGGTCTCGGGCTCTGTCGGATCTGCGTGGTGGACGGGGAAGGTTCCATCCATCTCGCAGAGCATCGCGACCGGGTTTAGACCCAACGCCTTGAACGTTTCGAGAGCCAACGGCCCACCGGCGCCGTTGCCGGCATCGACGGCGAAGCGAATGTCGCGCCGTCCCAATTGGATGTCAGCCGTGGTCTTGTTCACGTAGGCTCGTGTCGGGTCGACTGCCTCGAGTGCTCCCCCGGAGGCACGCTTGAAGCGCTCGGCCTCCATGATGATTCGTAGCTCGATGATGTCGTCGCCGTAGAGCGAGCCTTTGCCCACCATCATCTTGAAGCCGTTCTCGTCAGGAGGGTTGTGACTTCCGGTGATCTGAATTCCGCCGTCGAGGTCTAGGTGGTGTACGGCGAAGTACAGGAGGGGAGTCGGGCCGATTCCGATATCCACCACGTGGAGCCCCGTCTCTAGCAGACCGGCACACAGTGCGTCGTAGAGGCGGGGGGAGCTCAGGCGGCAGTCCCGCCCGATGGCGATCCGGCGCAAGCCGCGCTTCGAATAGAACGTGCCGAGGCTCAATCCGAGGGCTCGCACGAAGCCGTCGTCAAAGTCGCGTTCGGCGTGTCCTCGAATGTCGTATTGGCGAAAAACGTGTGGGTTCACGGAATTACCTTCGAGGGTCATCCCGTTCGCGCAGCGCGGCGACAATCTCGCGGACGTCTTGGGCGCGATCCTTTGGGACGACGAGCAGTGCGTCGCCCGAGTCCACCACGACCAAATTGTCGACGCCGACCAACGCCACGAGCTTGCCGGCCGGTGCGGTGACGTAGTTGCCACTCGCGTCCACGGCGAGGCCATCCGTCGGCAATACGTTCGCGTGCTCGTCCTGCGGCGCAAGCTCCCACGCCGAAGTCCAGCTCCCGAGGTCAGACCATTCGAACGAGCCGGGCACCACGCTGACGGAGCTGACCTTTTCCATGATGCCGTGGTCAATGCTCACCGCAGGCAGATCCGCGTACGTTTCCCGTACGAGAGCTGTTTCCCCACCGGCCTTTGCCGCCGCGTCGTAGCGCTGAAGCGCCTGCCCCAGGCCGGGCAGGTGTTGGTCAATAGCCTCCAGGATTCGCGAGGCCAGAAAAAAGAACATGCCGCTGTTCCACAGGAAGCTACCGTTGCTCACAAACTGCTGGGCGCGTTGGCGATTCGGTTTCTCGACGAAGCGGCGGGCGCGGAAGACTCCCGGGTCGAGCTCGGAGCCCACCTCGATGTACCCGTAGCCCGTCTCTGGGCGCGTCGGGCGAATTCCGATGGTGACGTAGTCGCCGTGGGTTGCCGCATCGAGGCCGCGTTGCAGCGTGTCGACATACGCTTCGGCGTCGCCGATGTAGTGGTCCGCAGGCAGTACGCACATGATCGCGTCTTCGTCGAGCCGCTTCAGGTGCGTCGCGGCCCAGCCGATGCACGGCGCGGTATTGCGTCCTACCGGCTCGGCGAGAATCTGATGCGGCTCGAGCTCAGGAAGCTGTTGCGCGACCTGTGCACTGAGTTGCTCGGACGTCACGATGAGCGTGCGCTCGACGGGGATCATGCCCCACACTCTCTCGGCAGTTGCGCGGAGCAGGGATCGGTCGTCGGGCCCGAGCGCCAGGAGCTGCCTGGGGCGCGTGCTCCGCGAGAGGGGCCAGAAGCGCGTGCCGGAGCCTCCCGCCATGATCACTGCGTATGCTTTGCTGGTGTTGGTCATGAGCAGGCCGCTGTCTTAGCGGGTGATGAGGAAGAGCCCGAAAGGCAAAAGGTAGATCGCG
>JAUXFZ010000403.1 GCA_030622585.1 Myxococcales bacterium | reverse complement strand
GGCGACGATGACCGCGGCGAAGACCGCGGCAAGATGATGGGCGCGCGGTTCCAGTCCGAGCGGAGCAAACCAAACCGCTAGGGACAGTGCCGGAGTAAGGACTAGACCTACCTTGCGCCGATCAACAAAGCCCATTCACGCGCCATCTAGCACGTCGCGCCATGGGTACGTCTAGCCCGGGCCGCTCGAAAGTTGCGCTGCATCCGGTTCGGCCCCAAGGTGACTGAGTCGTGACAGATCTGCGCCTGGGATTATTGACAATTCTGGCGTGTGCAGCTTTCTATGGCTGCACACCGAAACAGGGTCCTGCAACCGCGCCGGCCGAGACCGATGGCAAGCCCGAGTCGAGCTCCGGCGTGGTGGCCGAAGCCCCCTCGGTAGTCCTCGAGGCACCCGTCGCGTTCTGGAAGGATGGCGACTCGCAGGGCGAGGTCGACGCCGCCAAGGCCGACCAAGCGGGGCATCTTTTGCTCGACCTCGGCGAACAATGGACGCCGTACATCCTCACGGAGGCTATCTCTCCGGATGAGCCCGGCCAGACCAGCGAGTACCGCTCGACCTATCTGGCGCTCGCACGAGGTGAGTTTCCCGATGACCGGCACGGGTATCGAGCCGAAAAGGACCAGTACCTCGAACTCTACGGCATCTTGCCGACTTTCGGGCTCTTGAGGGAGCGGTTCCGGCAAGTACGGGCGCTAGAGTGCGCCGGGGAGCTCGACCTCGGGCCGTTGCAGGAGTTCGAGGGCTTCCTTGCGTACCGAAAGGGCCGCCGTCCGGCGCGCCGCCTGGCTCGTTATCAGCTGCTCAAGCCGCAAATGGCTGCGCTCGTCACGCGTGCCGAGGTAGAGAGCCTCGATCAGGTTGCCCGTCTGCACGCCGTCGATGATGATGAGTGGGCGAAGGTCGAGGAGTACCGCATCCTCGCGCCCGAGATCGAAGCGATCATCGCGGCGCAAGCCCGACTCCAGTGCGAGGGCTTCTTCGACGGCCGCGGTGCGCATACGCCAGGCCTCTTCGATTGGAGAACCCACGAGGCGCTCGCCGAGTTCGAGCGCAGGCATCGTGTCTATGGCTGGGGCTTCATCGGTGACGACACGTTGGCCGTTCTTCAGACCTCGCCTCAGGACACCGAGCAGGAAGCGGTGATTCGCGTGCTCACCGAACGCGCCGTACACGCGGCGGAGGTCATCGAAGACGGCAGCACGTCGACGTTGGCGAATGGTGAACCGCGGACCTACAAGGCCGAAGACGGAACAGAGCTCCAGGTCCCGAACCTCGAAGCTGATCTCCGCGAGCGCGTCATCACGTCGTTTGGCCTGCAGACGGCCGAGTCGACCTACGCTTGGTTGGACTCTCTTGGCGACATTGGCGCGACGCACATCGTCGCCGTCGAGAACATCGAGCTTCCTCCCTACTACGCACGCGTGATGGAGCTGAGCATCTCGACCGATCGCGGCGACGTTTGGTACGAGTTCCCATACGACGAAGAGGGCAAAGCGCGCTCCCAGCCGGTGAGTCGTCGGCCGCGTCTTACGGTCCTCGTTCACTACAACGACCAGAAGATCCCGCTCGCGCGGTTCGGAACGACCGTTGGCGGGTGGCGCGGAGAGTTCATCGAAGGCGCGGTGATGTGGAAGTACAAGGGCTCGCCTGTCGGCAAGCGTGTATGGAGCCGTATCGCAGCTGCCCCGATTTGGGTTCCGCCCGAGAGCACGCCGCCACGCGTGATGCTCACCAAGAGGAAGAAGCGGGGCGAGGAGTATTTCGAGGTCGATTACCACACGACCGGTCCGAGCTACGCGTCGGCGTACGGCCTGGTCGCAGCGTATCACCGCAAGTACTACCGCTCGCCAGACGGCAAGATCCAAGTCGGCGGCGACGAGGGCATCCGCACGCACGGCTCGGTCGACTACATGAGCATCATGCGCCGCCACTCGCATGGCTGTCACCGGATGCACAATCACATTGCGGTGCGACTGATGTCGTTCGTCCTCGAGCACCGTCCACACACGCGGTACGGTCAGCAGCCGATGGTCTACCGTCGCGAGTTCGAGTTCGAAGAGGAGCTATACCTCATGGAGTTTGACAAGGGCGGATACAACTTCGTGCTCGAAGAGCCGCTGTTCGTCGAGATTCTTCCAGGAAGAGTTCGCGGCCAAGTCCAAGAGCCGATCGAGGTTGCGATACCGCGCTTCGATCGCGAAGTCGGCGCGTACGTGATGCCCGACGGCGCGTGGGTGACCGTGGACCGGTTCGGCAACATGATTCCGCGCATCCAACCATTTGATTTCGATGCACCTTTGGAGGCGCCTGAGCTGATGGTCGAGTCGGATCCGATGACGACAGCGGCGGTCACGCCCGCAGAGATCGCACCGGCGTCGACCGAAGGTGGAATGCCGACGACTCAGCCCGCGGCGATCCCGGTGAACACCGCCGCCGTGCCCGTTGCGGCGTCACCCTAGAACGAGGACCCCATTTCGGGGGTTTGCCCCTTGTGGACAGGTTGGGCGAAACGTAGTTTCCCTGTGGAAAACTAATCGTCTTTTCCACAAGCGAATTTCGTTGATCTCCCTCGCAGGATCGGAGACAAAAGAGGTCGGAAGATCGCGACAGCGAGCTCGACGTTCTTTGAATCAACCCATCTGACAACATGCAACGAGAGTTGCTTGTTTCTCACTCTCACGGGGGAGAAGCGGGGTGGAAACGCCACGCTGTCGGGAGGCGCAAGGAGCGTCGAACGTGTCCGTGGGTCGTGAGGATTGCAAAAGCCGATGTCCTGATGCGTGGGCCCGAGTCGAGCGAAAGCTCTGATGAAGGCTGTCGACGCGAGGGGTGTCGGTGAAAGACGCGCTCGAACCGGGACGCTGCTCTGTTTCACCACAGAGCGGCCGCGAAGGTTCTAGACGGGAAGTCGGAGGCACCTGGCATAAGGGCCGACCGACGACCGTGACGGCGCGTCAGAGGTTCGGTGCTCGTCCGCTTCGGCGAAGCGAGTGCCCGCCTCAGCGAGCGCGACGGGGTGACACCGTCGGCTCACCGTCCGGATAGCCGGTTCGACACTGGTGACGGTAGTCTCACGAGGTTCGGGTGCCCATCTTTGAAAACTAAAACTCTGGATTGCACGCGTCGGCCTGAACATGCTGCGCAACACCGTTGCACACGAGGCGAGAGCTTCGGCAACGGCACGGAGTGCGGCATGAGCATCAGGATCCATTAGAAGCGCATCCCATTACGCGCCCTTGGCGAGTCGAAAACCAAGGGTTCAGGTACGGCGAGAGTCGTCGCGGAGTCCAATCACGGCGGTTTGCTAAACACAAACCGTTGCTGGGACTCCGTCCGAAGGAAGCGCGCAGGGCAACCTATGCGAACCTACGGTACCTCGAGACCTTCAAGTCGCGAGATACGACGACAGCGCACGGGACGTGTCGGTCAAAGCTCCTCCAGTGAGTCCAAAAGCTCACGCGGGGTGTTAGCAGGCTTCCCGACGGGGAATGCATCGCGCCGAAACGTGTCGCGCAAAGCAGGAGAGGCTGAATAAGCCCACCATCGAGCCTCGCGCTCGAAATCCAGACAAAGTCGGTCGTGGTGAATGCGACGTATTCGCATCCACACAGCCAAACGACGAGCTTGCTCGTCGCAAGGCCAGCGAACTTCCAAAAG
>JAUXFZ010000538.1 GCA_030622585.1 Myxococcales bacterium | reverse complement strand
CCCGAGTCGCCCATGAAGATCTTTGCCGGCGGCCAGTTCCACAAGAGAAAGGCGAGCAGGGCGGCCACCAAGAGCCACCAAACCGGCTGGTGAAGGTAGAATGCGAAAAACGCGAACTGCACGGCACTCGTTCCGCCGACGATGCCGTCCAGCCCGTCCATGAAGTTGTAGAAGTTGATCAGCGCGGTGAACGTGAAGACCGTGACGACGGGGCCAAGCCATGGCGCGCCGAAGTCGCCGAAGATCGGCTCGAGCCCCGGCAGCGGACCGAACCATAAGACCGCCAGCCCGGCCGAGGCGAGGTGCACCAGGTAGCGAATGCGCGCGGAGATCCCTCGTGAATCGTCTGCCGCGCCGACGAGCAAGAGCGGCAGCAGCACGATCGCGATCCGGAGAACCGCCGGGACCGCGCAGTGATCTTCGCCGGGCACAATCCACGCGGCGGCGACGGCGACCGCGAGGAACGCCGGGACGAATGCGATGCCCCCCCCGCGCGGCGTTGGCATGGTGTGCGAGCTTCGCTGGGTTGGCAGATCCATGAAGCGATGTGCGAAATGCAGGCGCAGCGTCCACGTGCCGACCCAGCTCAGCACGAACGCGAGCAGCGACAGGACCATCCAGGTTACTGTGTCGTCAGCATGCATCGTAGGCCTTCGTCGACGCTGAAAGGCGGCGTCCAATCGAGTTCTGCGCGAAGCGGCTCGACATCCACGTAGAGCGAGGACTCGAGCCGTCGAAGGGTCGGCATGCCGAATGGGACGACCGCCCCAGTCGCCGCCGTCCATGCATCGGCTGCCTGGGCGATGCCACGTATCAGGGGCGGCGGCACCGAGATCAGTGGCGTTCGCACCCCGACGTGCAGAGCGATCTTGTCGATGAGCTCCGGCGTAGACAGATCTTGTCCGTCCGCGACGAGGAACGCGGTGTCTCTGGCGTTCGGGTGGGAGAGGACGACCTCGATGAGGTCCGTGAGGTTCCGAACGAAGGTGAAGCTCCGGCGGTTTCGAATCGCGCCGAGCGGAAGAGGCCAGCCTCGTCTCACTAGCGCGATGAGCCGCTGCATGTTGCCGGGGTTCCCGGGCCCGTAGACGAGCGTCGGCCGGAGAATCGTCCAGCCCATTTGGCTTCCCGTCGCCCGTTCGATGAGCGCACACTCTGCGGCTCGCTTGCTTTGCCCGTACGGTGTGTCGGGCGTGCACGGGGTGTGGAGTGTGACGCACTCATCGGTTCCCGTGGTCACGGCTCCAATGGAGCTCATCAGGATGAAGCGCTCGACGCCCGCATCGACAGCCTGGTCGACGAGTCGTCGAGTTCCCCGTTCGTTGATTCGAGCGAGAGCCGCCTCTTCGCCGGACCCTTCATCGAGAACGTGGGCTCGCGCCGCAAGATGAACCACGGCGTCGGCCTCCTGCAACGCCTCACGCCAGTCGGTGTGCTCGTCGATCTCCCCGACGACGACGAGCCTGCGTTGCTGGCTCCCCGCTTCGCCCTTCGGCAAGCGGGCGGCCGTGTCAGGGTTGCGCAAGCCGAGCGTCAGCTCATGCCCTTGCGCCTCGAGCACCGGAATCAAGTGCCGACCGATGAAACCCGTTGCGCCGGTGATCAGCACCCTCATGTGAAGACCACGCCGAGCTCTCGATAGCATTTCTCCAGGCGAGCAAAGACGAAGCGCTCATCGAACGTCGTGACGACACGCTCTCGCCCAGCTTTCCCCATGCGCAGCGCGAGATCCGGATCGACGAGGATTCTGTGGGCTGCCTCGGACAGCGCCTGGGCGTTCTTGGCGGGGACGAGCAGACCGGTCACTTCATCCACGACCGCCTCGCGACAACCTCGAATGTTGGTCGCCACCACGGGCAGCTCCATGGCCATTGCCTCGAGCACCGATCGCGGAAGCCCCTCGCGATACGAAGGCAAGACGAACAGGTCCAGCAGGCCGAGGAGCTCCTGGACGTCGCTTCGAAAGCCTGTGAAGGTGACATGCGATTGGAGCCTATGATCGCTGATGAAGTCGACGAGCTTGTCCTGAAACGCGTCGCGCTCGGTCGATAGCTGTCCGCCGATGACGATCAAGTGTGCCTCGGGGAAGTCGGCATGAAGGAGCGAGAGAGCCTCCACGAGCTCCCCGAATCCTTTCTCTTCGGTGATCCTCCCGGTGATGCCGAGGATGGGCGATCGGGCTTCCGGGATCCCGAGCTCGCGTCGCAGCCGCGCTCGGTTGCCGTTGTTCGTCGCGGTCGGATCGAAGCGACTCAAATCGATCCCATTGCCGAGGTACTTGATCTTCTCGGCGGAGCCGAGGCCGCTGGTCACTGCGGTGTCGTAGTCCTCCTGGCTTTGCACCAGGATGCGATCAGTGATCTGTGCGACCGACTTTTCGATGCCGTGGTAGAGCGCGTACCTCTGTCGGGGCATGTGCTCGTGAAAGTAGAAGCCGTGCGCCGTGTACACGATGCGTTCGACACGGGCGAGCTTTGCGGCCACGCGCCCGAGTACCGAGGCGACTGGCGCGTG
>JAUXFZ010000508.1 GCA_030622585.1 Myxococcales bacterium | reverse complement strand
TTCGATGTCGTTCGCATCGCCATCCCGCTGCTCATCTACTTCGTCTTGATGTTTCTCGTCAGCTTCTGGCTCGCCCGTCGAATGGGCACCGACTACCCGAAGACGGCCACCTTGTCGTTCACCGCAGCGAGCAACAACTTCGAATTGGCCATCGCGGTTGCCATTGCGGTCTTCGGCATCAACTCAGGGGTAGCCTTCGCCGCCGTCATCGGCCCCTTGGTCGAGGTGCCGGTGCTCATCGGCCTCGTCCACGTGTCGCTCTACTTCCAGCGTCGCTATTTCGTGGGCCTGGCCGGTACGACGGCGTGACAACATGCCCCACACCAATAGGTGGCGGTCAATAGCTAGTTCCCGTTGCTGCAGATCACCACGACTACCTGCTCCGGGTCGCTCATGATCTCCTCGTCGGTGAAAATAGGAATCAGACCTTCCCGGCAGCTTCAGCCAGGAGCTTCGCAATGAAGCGCCATGCAACATCGTAACGGGGGAGATGGCGGAGGGCTCGGTGAGCCACCAAGTAGACCGGCTGACTCAGGTCCGCAGCGGACTCCGGATGGATCTCGACGAGATCCGGATGCCGTTCCGCCAAGGGGATAGCGAGAACCGCAGCTCCGAGACCCGCTTCGACTGCGGTGAGGATCGTTCCCTGATCCATACTCGTGAGAACCACTTCTGCGCTCGGTGCGACCTGACGCTGCCATTGTGACTCCGGAAGGAACGACATCGACTCGTCCCATCGAATCCACCGCAGCGCATCGAGGGGCGGCGGTCGATCGGGATCGATGCCCGACGCGTGCTTGGACACGTACACGCCAAATCCGAACGAGCCGAGCCGCTTGTACACGAGGTCACCGGACTGCGGAGGCACGAGCCGAACGGCAAGGTCTGCTTCGCGCCGCGCAAGGTCACTGACGAGTGTGCTTTCGACGAACTCGATGCGCAGCCCGGGATGCGCGGTGAGGAGCTCCGGAAGCCTGGGAACGATGAACGCACGGGCCAGCTGTGTGAACATTGCCACTCGGACAGTCCCCGCAACTCGCTGGTCGCGATCCTGGAGCTCCGCCGTTAGGCGATTCGCCGCACTCCGCATCGCTTCTGCGGACGCAAGCGCGTCAAGCGCCGAGGTGGTGGGGACCAGCCCTCCCGGAATGCGATCGAAGAGTCGAAAGCCCAGCTCCGTCTCGAGCGCGGTCAGGCGACGGCTCACGGTCGACTGGTTGAGACCGAGCTCTCGCGCTGCGCCCGCCGTGCTTCCAGCGTGAAACACAGCCAGAAAGACCTGGATATCATCCCATTTCATCGTGCCTCAGGCCCCTATGAATTTCCGCATAGTCGATATGCACTTTATCGCATTGATGTTCCATTAGGCAAGGCATACCCCTGTCCCGAGGGCACCATGAACATCTACCGACGTGAGTTTGCAATCGGAACCGGAGCAGTACTGACCACTGCGCTGTTCGCCCAAGCGTGCGGCCGAGCGAAGCCAGGGCCTCGCTCAGTCAATGCAGGAGAGACGCTCGACCCCCCGATCATCGAGGCCCTTCGGTACGGCATTACCGCGCCGAGCGCGCACAACACACAGCCGTGGCGGATCGAGTTGATCTCCGATACCGAGGCGCGGCTCTTCATGGATCGGGAGCGTTTGCTTGCGGCGACAGACCCACCGGGCCGGCAGGTACACATCAGCCACGGCACCCTGCTCGAAGTGACGGCGATCGCCGCGACGCACCTCGGGTACCGTGCCGAGATCGAAACCTTCCCCGACGGTGAAATGGCCTACGAAGAATTCGGGACGAAGCCTACGGCGCGGATCCGACTCGTCGAGGTGGAGGGTGACGCGGTCGATCCCCTCTTCGCGGAGATTCTAGGCCGTCGAAGCAGTCGCTTGTCGCACGAAGGGCCAATGATTACGGAGGACGAGCTGTCCACGTTGGTCGAGCAAGCGCGCCCCGGCGATTTACAGATGGGCTTGGTTTCGGACGAGCAGCGGCCCGAGGCATTCGATATCGTTCGCCGCGCGATGAAGATTGAGGCCGACGACTACGAGCTCTACGATGAGACTCGCCTCTGGTTCCGATTCTCGAAGCGCGAGGTCAAGCGCCACCGTGACGGGCTGAGCGTGAACACCGCCGGGCTTACCGGTTTCTCCGCCGGTACGGCCAACATGTTCCTGAGCTCCCGCAACTGGCACAAGGAAAAGAACCGTGAGCGCTACTTGGAGACGTTCGGAAAAACCGTGGAGAGCACACGTGGGCTCCTAACGATGATCACGCCGACCAACACCATGTTCGACTGGCTTCACGCAGGGCGCGTCTACGTACGCGCGCAGCTGGCCGGCAGCGCGCTCGGCTTGCGCTTTCATCCTGTGAGTCAGGTCCTGCAGGAGTATCCGCAGATGGACGAGCTCCGCCCCGAGCTCGATACGCTTCTGGGGGTGCATTCGCCTGCGAAGGTTCAGATGTTCGTGCGGGTGGGGCGCACCGCAACGCCGGGCCTCTCGCCGCGGAGGGGGCTGGACGCTCTTCTCGTCTGATCATTTCGCGAGGGGCAAGAACCGGATGATGTATGCGAATCCGCTCCAGGCTTGCAGGTGCTGCGCGCGTCCTGAAGCATCGCCCATGCGCTCATTGGGCCTAGCGTCAGGATAGCTTTCCGAACCAACCACGCCGTTCGAACCACTTAGCCACTTCTAGGACTGGCGAAATGGCCAACGATGCGCCGATGGCGATTAGCCAGTCCTCCTGCGTCAACGCGTAGGTGCCGAACGGCTCGTGCATTGGTGGAAAGGCCACGATGAATATCAGCAGC
>JAUXFZ010000015.1 GCA_030622585.1 Myxococcales bacterium | reverse complement strand
GGCGATCTCGACCTGGTCGTCGTCGGGCTGCCGGGTGGTGATCTTCTGAAATAGAAAGCCGGGGTAGAGGACCACCCTCCGCCAACCGGTCGTGCAGAACCGCGCGCTGAGCCTCTGGAACTCGTAGGAAATGGCGGCGATGATCGGCAGCAACCCGATGCGGATCGCCAACAGCGCGACCTGACCCAACCACCCTTCGACGTCAGGCATGAGCAGCGGCGCCGCGAGAGAGCCGATGATGATCGAAACGACGATGACGACGACCAGAAACGTCGTTCCGCACCGCGGATGGAGCGTACTTTGCGCCTGCACGTTCTCGACCGTCAGCGGTAGGTTCTTCTCGTAGGCGTGAATCGTTTTGTGCTCGGCACCGTGATACTGAAACAGGCGCCGCACATCGGGGATTCGACTGATCGCGAACAGGTACGCGACGAAAATCAACAGCTTGAAGCCGCCGATTAGGACGTGGAACGCGGTGTCGGTGAGCCCGAGCTCCCAACCGGCTCCCTTCGCAGTAAGGCTTGCGAGAAGTTGCGGTAGCGCGACGAAGAGCCCCAGTGCGAGCACGGTCGAAATGACGATCGCCAAGCGCCCCGAGCCCTCGTCTTGCGCGAGTTCCTCTTCGGTCATCTGCTGCTCGGCCGAGAACTGAAGCGCGGAAAAGCCCATTGTCATCGATTCGACCAACATGGCGACGCCACGAAACCCGGGAAGCTTCCAAAGCTTCCTCGACCATGTCGAGCGATACGGACCTTCACGCAGCGCGATGGTGCCGTCGGGCCGCCGAACCGCCACGGTCAGACACCCGGGTGCGCGCATCATCACGCCTTCGATGACCGCCTGCCCGCCGATGTACGGCTGGGCCATCGTGGCCAACATGAGGCTTTGGCGGGGTGGAGTGCCGTTGCGGGGCACGGCGGCCTAATTGTCGGCGGACGCCTCGGGCGTCGCCTCGGCTGCCTTGCCTTTGCCCGTCTTCCCGTACTTCTTGCGGAAGCGCTCGATGCGACCCTCGGTGTCCATCAGCTTCTGCTTGCCCGTGTAGAACGGATGGCATGCCGAGCAGATGTCCACATGATCGATGTTCTTGGTCGAGCGCATCTGGTGCGACGCGCCACAAGCGCAAGTCACCGTGATCAGGTTGTATTCGGGATGGATATCGGATTTCATTGCTGTCGTGCTCCGTCGCTGCGCGAGGCCGCCGTATGTAGCCCAGGAGACCCCAGTCGGCAAATCATCGGGCCGGACGGCGTCTGGCGCAAGGCTGATGCCACAATAATTTCATAATATCGGGGGATTAGGCGCTTCACACCGAGTTCCTAGCGGTGAGCGTGCCACCACGTTAGGTTGCCCGCGTGACGATGAAACCGATCGGAACGGCCCGCCCACTGCTCGCAGCCTCCATGGCAGCAGCGATGGTGATCGCGTCCGGGTGCTCGACGACGAAGCCCCAAGCCGAGCCAATGGCGAAGAAGGCCTCCCCGCCGCCAGCGCCGCCCTCACAAGCCACGATGGCTCCAAGGCTCGTGGTGTTGATCGTGATCGATCAACTCGGCTCGTGGGTGCTCGACCAACAGCTACACCTGCTTCCGAGCGGCAGCGCCATCCGGCGCGCCTACGAAGACGGTGCATCTCACATTGCGGAGTTTCCCTACGCCTCTACGCAGACCGCGCCGGGGCACGCCTCTCTCGGTACCGGCGTGACCCCTGCGGTGCATGGAATCGTCGCTAACGCGGTTTACTTTCCCGAACGTGGACCGAAGAAGACCGTCGATGACGGAAAGCACGCTGTGCTCGGCAATCCGGATCGCTTTGTGAGTCCTACGCAGCTTCGCGCCGAAACGGTGGGCGATGTCTTGCACCAACAAACCGAAGGGAAGGCACGTATCGTCGGGATTTCGATCAAAGGCCGTTCCGCCGTGCTGCCCGTCGGCAAGAAGGCAAACGTCGCCGTCTTCTACGACGCCGTCGCGCGCGCCATGACGACATCGACGTACTACGCGCCCAGACGCAGGCTGCCGGACTGGCTCCGCGATTTCAGAAAAGCCAACCCCGTCGAGCAGCTTCTTCAAATTTGGGAGCCGGCCGATCCCGCGACGCTCGAAAAGCACCTCGGGCCAGACGCATCGCCCGGTGAGATGTATCCGACGTTCCCACACGATCCACGCAACGCGCCGGACCCCTGGTACGCGTTCGCGGGCACACCAGAGTCCAGCGAATACTTGATGGCGGCTGCGTATGCGGTGGTGAAAGCCGAGCAGATGGGCATCGATGACGTGCCGGACTTTTTGGTGCTGGGTGTGTCCGGCACAGACATCGTGGGGCATGTCTGGGGCGCGCGCTCTTGGGAGTACGCGGACAACCTGCGGCGCGTGGACCGCGCGTTGACCCACTTCGTGAGGCTTCTCGAGGCACGCGGGCCCGTCGCCTTCGTGCTCACCGCGGACCACGGTGTTGCGGAGTTGCCGGAGCGCGCTCGAGCGGAAGGCCGCGCGGGAGGTCGCCTAAGCGGGACGACTCTCACCTTGGCAGCCGAACGAGCCGCCGACGCGGCGTTGGGCGAAGGCGACTGGATCGCTGCCTACGTACCTCCATTGTTCACCTACACGGACGCGGGCAAAACGCGCCACAAGGATCTCACCAAGGCCCTACGCAAAGCCATGCCAGCCACCGAGGGGGTGAAGGCCGTCTACGACGCGCGGGACCCAGCAAAGCTGCGCTCCAGCAACGACAAGATCCAACGCCTGATCGGTGCGAGTCTCCCAGACGACCCGCCGGGAGACCTCTACCTCGTGACGGAGCCGGGCTGGTTCGACGCGCTTTCCGAAGACGGCGGCACGAACCACGGGACGCCTTGGGACTACGATCGCCGGGTGCCGGTCCTGATGTGGGGAACAGCGGTCGAACGCAGAACGAGCCAGGACGTCTACGATGTACTGCGGGTCGCCACGACGCTCGCCGCCCTACTGAACGTGCCTCCGCCCGGCAATGCACCGCCAAGCCCATTGCCGGGTGTCATGCGGCTTCCCGATTGAGTATGCTCCCGGCATGAAGCTCGTCATCGCACTCGGCAAAGTCGGCGCGCTGGCCCTATGGGCCTGGGGCGTCCTTTCATTCCTGGCGCCGGCGTCGGTGCCGGAGGCGGGCATCGGCCAGATGGTCTTTCTCGGACTGCTCGCCATACACGTCGCGGAAGCCGTCGCCTTCGCCAAAGGCCTGGCGGCGGAAGACGGCGGCACAGTCGGCAGCCATGTCGGCAAGCTTCTCGTTTTCGGCTACTTCCACGTCATGAGCGTCCGGCACGGCTGAGGTTTGCAGCGTGGACGCGATGCGCAATAACTGAGCGATGGGTCAGAAGCGAATTCACCTCGTGGTCCGGGGCCGCGTCCAGGGCGTGTACTTTCGGGCCACCGCCCAACGTGAGGCGCGGCAGCACGGCTTGAGCGGCTGGGTAAAGAACCGGCAGGACGGCGCGGTTGAGGTTGTCGCCGAGGGCGAAGAAGACGACGTGAAAGACTTCCTTGCCTGGTCGTACAACGGTCCGTCTACTGCGCGGGTCGATACGGTCGACGTCCGGTGGCGCAGCTATACGGGTGAGTACACCGACTTCAGAATCACCCGCTGACGTTCGCTGACCTCAGGCTGGGTTGGCGGATCGGCCGCCGAGAGCCGTGGGAGCCGTTGAGGTCGGCGCCGCGCTCGTCGGTCGGTAGATGATGCCGTCGGGCACGTCTTCATAGTCGATGGTGGGAGTCCGGTATGTGCCGACGACACGATCCCAAAACGTGAAGTACTGGCCGAGGTTGAAGTCGCTGTACCAGTGATGGAGCGTGTGATGGTCCGTGTAGTTGAGCCACGGCCAACGGAAGAAGCTCACGCGATCGTGAATGCACACCGCCCAGAGCGTCACGAACGTGACTGAGGCGACGTAGACCACTGCGTGCACCGGGAAGAAGAACGCCGCAATGTGGTGTGGAACCGCCTGGAGAAATGAGTCCATCGGATTGAACGAGAGCGCGGAGTACGGCGTCGGCACAACGTACTTGTGGTGACGTTCATGAACGTACTTCCAGAGCCAAGGGATGCGGTGAAACGCGTAGTGGGTCCAGTAGATGAGCGTCTCGGTGAAGATCAGGAGCAAGACGACCTGCCCGAAGATCCACGGCCAACCGTGGTCACTCACGTCGTAGTACATTTGGGAGTAGTTCTTCGCGATCAGCAGGTGGATCGGAAGCATCAGGACGCCATTGCCAACGATGCCGATGAACACCCACTTGAGCGCCGACTTCATCTCCTTGGGATCGAGCTCGTAGTCGGGGTGGAAGTGCGCTCGGAACTTCTTGAAATAGACGTAGTACGCGATCGACGCGATGAGGAAGAAGTACGACATCCCGCCGCCGGCGAAGACGAGAAACATGACGAGAGGGGTGTCGGGTAGGCCCAATAGTTGTGCAATCACAGGAGCCTTAATATCGGCTTCGCCGCCGTTGTAAAGAGACCCGTAGGTCATCGGACGGCCCCGATATGACCGAAAATCAAGGGTTTTTCGACTAGGAAGCCATCGTCACAACGGCTCGCTCCGATCGCCTTACCGCTCACCCCCCCTTGAGTACCGTTCACCCGGTTTTTCGGTCCCTGCTCGCGGATGGTCCTACATTGCCCGACGAGAAGGGGGCTCCCTGCCCCTCATCTAGGAGGGTATCTTTGGCTGAGACTTACCGCTTTCCGGAAATCCCCATTGGCTGGTTCACCGTGGCCGTTTCCGCAGAGCTTCGTGCAGGCCAGGTTCTGCCAATAAAGTACTTCGGCGAGGAGCTGATCCTTTACCGCACGGAGTCAGGCGAGGCGCGGCTAACCGACGCCTATTGCCCGCACCTGGGCGCGCACCTGGGCGCGGGGAAGGTAGAGGGCGAGAACCTCCGCTGCGCATTCCATGGCTTCGAGTTCGGTGGCGACGGCCGTTGCGTGCGCACCGGGTACGGCAAGGCAGTTCCCCGTAAAGCCAAGCTCGGCACCTGGCCGATTCGGGAGCACAACGGCTACATCTTCGCCTGGTACCATCCCGAACGAAAGCAGCCCGAGTGGGAGATTCCGGTGTTGCCGGGCCCGGCCGAGGGTTGGACCCCCTTCAAGACCCGCGCGATAACGCTGAACAGCCACCCGCAAGAGACGAGCGAGAACAGCGTCGACATCGGGCACTTCGTGGAGGTCCACGGCTTTGGTGACGCGTGGACCGAGGGCAACCTCGACATCGACGGCCATCTGCTGAAGGGCGCCTACGGAATCAAGTATCCCCTCAGCAAAAAGGTCCATTTCACCGCCCAATTCGGCGTTGAAGTCCACGGGCTCGGATACTCACTGGTCCGTGTGCGCGTCGAGCGCTTCGGCATCGAAATCAACCTGCTGGTCCTGTCGAGTCCCATCGAGCGTGGCAAGATCATCCTGCGCACCGCTGCCTCCGTGAAACACTGGGGGCCGCGACCGCTGACGCATCTCCTCCGTGAGGGGGGCTCATGGGGCCTCAACCGAGAAGTCGGCCAGGACGCTCCCATTTGGGAAGCCAAACGCTACGTCGAAAAGCCAATCCTCGCGGAAGGCGACGGCCCAATCGCGGAGTACCGACGCTACTGCAAGCAGTTCTACGTACAAGAAGCCGCGAAGACGGCGCAACTGCCCGTAGTCGCCGCGTAGCCCAGCACACGAACGACCGCGGGCCCTATCCGCGTTGTCGCGGTGTGCCTCGTAGGTAGCTGAAAAGACACCGTTCGCGAGGAGGGTGCGTGTCCCCTAGAGGACTCAAGCGGAAAGATCCGCAGATCTAGTCGAGGAACTCGATTAGGGACATGGGGGCGTTGTCGCCTCGGCGGTGGTTGACCTTGATGACTCGGGTGTAGCCGCCGCCCTTGTTCTCTTTGGCTCGTTCGAGGTAGCGGGGGGCGAGGTCCGTGAAGAGCTTGTGGATGAGGTCCACTTCTTCAACCGTGCCGTCGGGGTTGGTCTTCGCGAGTTGCTTCGGGAGGAAGCGGGCGACCTGACGGCGGGCGTGAAGCCGGGCCGAGAGAATGCGCGCGCGCTCCGTCTCGTCCTTGACCTTGGCCACGTCGATCGTGAGGTCGTCGCCGAGACGAATCGCTTTGGTAAGAAGCCGCTCAGCGATGCGTCGCAGCTCCTTCGCCTTTGCGTCCGTCGTCTTGATTTGCCCGTGCAAAACCAGATTGCCCGCCATGTTCCTGAACATGGCCCGGCGATGGCTAGTGTTGCGACCGAACTTTCTGCCTGCCTTTTGATGCCTCATGACGACCTACCCGCGACCTATTGCAAAAACGTTACTGAGTGGCCTGCTGTGTCTTCCAACGCTCGAGCATCTGCGACCAGTTGTCGATCTGCATGCCGAGGGAAAGACCCATGTCAGCCAGGATTTCCTTGATTTCCTTGAGCGACTTGCGCCCAAAGTTCTTCGTCTTGAGCATCTCGCCCTCGCTCTTCTGCACCAGCTCACCGATCAACTTGATGTTGGCGTTCTGGAGGCAGTTCGCGGAGCGCACCGAGAGCTCGAGCTCGTCGACCGAGCGGAACAGGTTCTCGTTGAGCGGCTCTTCCGAGGTCGACTCTTCGACTGGCTCGTCATGCTCTTCAAAGTTGATGAAGATGGCGAGCTGGTCCTTGAGGATCTTGGCAGCGTAGGCGACGGCGTCGGCCGGCGTCACTGAAGCGTCGGTCCAGACCTCGAGCGAGAGCTTGTCGTAGTCGGTGATCTGCCCGACACGAGCGTTGGTCACCGCGTAGTTCACCTTGCGAATCGGTGAGAAGAGCGAGTCGATCGCGATCGTGCCAATCGGGATGCCGGCCGTCTTGTTGCGATCGGCGGGCACATAGCCGTGCCCCACGTTGATCGTGAGGTCAGCCGCGAATCGGCCGCCCTTCGCGATGGTGCAGATTTTGTGATCCGGGTTGAGGATCTCGACTTGGTCGTTCAGCTGGATGTCACCTGCCGTTACGACGGCTGGGCCTTCCTTCTCGATGCGGAGCGTCTGCGTGCGCGCCGTATGCGAGCGCACAACGACTTCCTTGAGGTTGAGCACCATCTCGGTGACGTCTTCGACGACGTCCGGAACCGAAGTGAACTCGTGCATCGCCCCCTCGACCTTGACGGCGGTGATTGCGGCCCCCTGCAGCGAGGACAGCAACACACGACGAAGCGAGTTACCGAGGGTAATCCCAAAACCTCGCTCGAGCGGCTCCACGACGAATTTGCCGTAGGTGTCGCTCAGCGAATCTTGTTCTACCGGAACGGTCTTTGGGCGAATGAGCTCTCGCCAATTGCGTGCGACTAGAGTCGGACTCGTCATCAATAGCCTCCGAAGCCTTTAAACGCGCCGCCGCTTTGGCGGCCGACAACCATTGTGGGGAATAGGCGTAACGTCGCGCAGCAGGGTTACCCGCATTCCGACGTTCTGAAATGCTCGTAGTGCCGACTCGCGGCCTGCGCCGGGACCCTTCACGAAAATAGCGACAGTCTTCATGCCAGCGTCCTGCGCCTTGCGCGCAGCGTCTTCGGCCGCGAGCTGCGCCGCAAACGGCGTGCTCTTACGCGAGCCCTTGAAGCCACGCGTTCCGGCCGTCGACCACGACACTACGTCACCACCCAAATCGGTGATGGTCACGATGGTGTTGTTGAACGTCGACTGAATGTGAGCGATCCCGCTCGTCACGACCCTCTTAGTCTTACGCTTCTTGCCCTTGGTGGGCTTTGCTTTCGCCTTTGCCATGATCTTAGCGCTTCCTGCTCATTGGCCCGCGCTTTGGCCCCTTGCGAGTGCGCGCGTTGGTGTGGGTTCGCTGCCCGCGAACAGGCAGACCGCGCCGATGGCGGAGCCCGCGATAGCAACCGAGGTCCATCAACCGCTTGATGTGCATGTTGACCTCACGACGAAGGTCGCCTTCGACCTTGAAGTTCTGGTCGATGCACTCGCGGATCCTCTTGACGTCGGTCTCGTTGAGCTCATCAGCGCGCTTGCCCTGCGGGATCCCTGCCGACTCGCAAATGTGCTTCGCGTGATGCGGACCGATCCCGTAGATGTATTGCAGCGCAATCACCGTGTGTTTCCGACCTGGAAGGTCGACGCCTGCGATACGTGCCATTCGCTATTATCCTTGCCGTTGCTTGTGACGGGGGTTGTCACACAAGACTCGCACGACACCCTTGCGGCGCACGATCTTGCACTTCTCACAAATTTTTCTGACGCTTGGTCGGACCTTCATGTCAGCTTCTCCTCGATTCGTCCTCTCGTCGGGTCGAAAGCGGATACTTGAACCATCACTCCATCGCCTGGCAGCAACTGCACCGTGACCTGTCTGGCCTTTGTTGAAACCGACGCGACGATTCTCTCGCCGTCGTCAAGCCTCACTCGGTAAAGCGCCCGCGGTAGCACCGATTCAATGGTGCCTCGGGTGGTGTTGGCTTCAGTCATCCCGCTCGTTATTCGACCCCAATCGCTTCCTTGATCCGTTCCGTGATTTCTTCCAACGAACCGACACCCTCTACGCGCTGCACTACGCCTTTTTCCTCGTAGTGAGCAAGCACCGGCTCGGTCTTAGCTTTGTATTCTTCGTACCTCTTCCGAACGACCTCTTCGGTGTCGTCCGATCGCTGCACGATCTGAGTCCCGCGACAGGAGGTACACTCTCCGTTTTGGGGCGGCGGACTATAGCGGACGTGGTAGGTCTGTCCACAGTCCAAACAGACTCTTCGACCCGTGACGCGCTCCACGATTGCGTCCAGCTGAACATCGAGCGAAACCACGCGATCGATGCGCCGTTCCAGCTGCCCGAGGAGCGCGTCCAACGATTCCGCTTGGTCCACTGTCCTCGGATAACCGTCGAAGATCGCTCCGTTTTTCGCATCGGCCTGCGTCAGACGCTTCAGCATCAGGTCGAGGACGAGGCCGTCCGGCACCAATTTTCCAGCAGACATGTACTCGTCGAATTGCTTGCCCAGGTCCGAACCCGACTTCCGCTCGGCACGCATCATGTCGCCGGTCGAGATCTGGGGAATCCCCAACAGGTCGACGAGGAACTTGGCTTGCGTGCCTTTTCCGGCGCCTGGCGGTCCGAACAGAAGCAGGTCCATTACGTATTCCTCGCTCGGATTCGGGAGCCCTTGCTCCCGGTGAGGCCTTCGTAGTGACGAGTGATGAGATGGCTCTCGACCTGCTGTGCGAAGTCGAGGGCCACGCCTACGACAATCATCAACGACGTACCGCCGAGATAGAACGGCACGTTCCACCGAGACTGAAGTAGGGTCGGGATCGTGACGACGGCGGCCACGTAAAGGGCACCGCCCACGGTGATGCGCGTCAGAACCGCGTCGATGTACTCGGCGGTAGCCTTACCAGGCCGCACACCAGGAATGAACGCGCTTTGCTTCTTGAGGTTCTCCGCCACGTCGACCGGCTGGAAGGTGATCGCGGTGTAGAAGAAACAGAAGAAGATCGTCATGGTGGCGAAGACGACGACGTAGACCCAGCCGCCCGGAACCAGGTTGTTGCTGATCCACTGCATCGCGGCCGACACGTACGGAATGTTGGTCGCCGCCAGAGTCATGGGGAACATCAGCAAAGACGAGGTGAAGATCGGCGGAATGACACCGGCCATGTTCACGCGGAGCGGCAGGTGAGACTGCTGCCCGCCATACATCTTTCGCCCGATCATCCGTTTGGCATACGTGATGGGGAGCCGCCTCTGCGCGCGCTCGAAGAACACGATGAAGGCCGTCGTCCCGAGGGCGATGACAATCAACAGCATCATGTCGATCGGGAGTAGCTCCCCAAGCTTGAATTGCTCGAACGTCATGAAGAGGGCGTCGGGAAGATTGGACACGATACCCGCGAAAATGATCAGAGAAATGCCGTTTCCTAGGCCGCGCTCGGTGATCTGCTCGCCGAGCCACATCAGAAACGAGGTGCCGGTCGTGAGTGCGAGCACCGTCATCAAACGGAAGCTCCAACCCGGGTCGGCGACGATGTCACCCGCCGTGGAACTCTCGTTCCAACCCTCCCACAGCATCGCAAGCCCCATGCTCTGGAAGATACTGAGCCCAACGGTGCCGTAGCGGGTGTACTGATTGATCTTGCGTTGGCCCGCCTCGCCTTCCTTGCGCAGCTCCATGAGCGAGGGAACTACAACGGTCATCAGCGACAAGATGATGCTCGCCGAAACGTAGGGCATGATGTTGAGCGCGAAAATCGACGCCTGCTCGAGCGCACCGCCCGAAAACAGGTTGAACATACTCAAGAACCCGCCCGACTGACCGGCCACATACTTACGCATGGCCGCTCGGTCGACGCCCGGGGTCGTGACGAAGATCCCGATCCGATAGACCGCCAGCATTCCTAGCGTGAAGAGAATGCGGCGGCGCAGCTCGGGGATTCGAAAGATGTTCGCGACGGTGCTCATGGGTTGCTACAGGCTTTCGGTTAAGAGGCTGCCGTGAGGACTAGCTCGACGGTGCCGCCCGCCTTTTCGATCTTCTGGGTGGCGGTGGCGCTAGCAGCGTGGACCTTGACGGTGAGAGCTCTATCGAGCTCGCCATCGCCGAGAACCTTAATGATGTCCACTTTCCGGTTCACGAGGCCAGCTTCTCGCAAAGCGGCCTCGTCGACCGTGGCCCCCTCATCGAAGCGCGCCAAATCCTTCACGTTGACCGTCGCAACCTTCTTGGTGAAGGGGTTGACGAAGCCACGCTTCGGAACACGGCGATACAGGGGCATCTGCCCACCCTCGAAGCCGAGTTTGCTGAAGTTCCCGGGATGCCTAGCTTTTTGCCCCTTCTGGCCGTGACCAGCGGTCTTGCCCAGGCCAGAGCCCGGGCCGCGTCCCTTGCGTCGCTTTCCGCGCACCGCGCCCGGCGCGGGGCGAAGCCTGGAAAGGATCGGAATCTTGTTCTGCTCACTCATTGACTTCCTCGACTTCGACCAGGTGCAGCACCTTTTTGACCATGCCGCGAAACGACGGGGTGTTGTCCACCACGACTTCGGTGTTCAAGCCACGCAAACCAAGGCCTTTGAGGACCCGCCGTTGCCTGTCCATCCGGCCAATTTCGCTCTTGACCTGGGTCACTTTGAGTTTTGTCGCGCTCATGACTGCCTCTCTTAGGACGCGCTCGTCTCCGCGGGCGCTTCGGCAGGCTCGGCGGGACGTTCCGCCTTGGGCCCATGCTGATATTGTTGGATGTCGCCCTTGCGACGGCTGCGGCGACGAGCCACGTCAGCCGCCGACTCGAGCGCCTTCAGCGCCGCAACCGTGGCGTTGACCACGTTGTACGGGTTTGTTGTGCCCAGGATCTTCGCCAAGACGTCCTTGACGCCCGCAGCTTCGAGAACCGGACGCATCGCGCCACCGGCGATGACGCCGGTCCCCTCGGACGCGGGACGCAAGATGATGCGACCTGCCCCCGAATGGCCAACGATGCGATGAGGAATCGTACGACCGGTCAGCGGCACCTTGAAGAGGTTCTTCTTGGCTGCTTCTGTACCCTTGCGAATCGACTCGGGGACCTCTTTGGCCTTACCCATGCCGACGCCCACGTGACCGTTGCCGTCGCCGACGACGACGAGAGCGCTAAAGCTGAAGCGCCGACCGCCCTTGACGACTTTGGCGACGCGGTTGATGAAGATCACGCGCTCGGCGAGATCGTCAAGCGTGTTTGGATCGATGATTTGGTCTTTGTATGCCATCTCGTCCTCAGAACTTCAGACCCGCTTCGCGCGCCGATTCGGCCAGTGCGCGAACGCGTCCGTGATATCGATAACCGCCACGGTCGAACACCACCTGGTCGACCCCCTTGTCGATGCAAACCTTGGCAACAGCGCTACCGACCGACTTGGCAACGTCGACTTTGCTTCCGTCGCCGGACTCGGCGACGCTCGATGCATGGGCAATCGTCGTGCCATGCGTGTCGTCGATGACCTGCGCGTAGATGTGCTTCGAGCTCCGAAAAACGCAAAGCCGTGGGCGCTGCGGGGTGCCCTGCACCTTCTTGCGAATCCGCAGCTTGCGTCGAGCGCGTCCTGTGAGTTTCTTATGCATGATCAGCCTCCGGCCTTTCCGGCCTTGCCCGCCTTCTCGCGAATGCGCTCACCGGTGTAGCGGACCCCTTTGCCGTTGTAAGGCTCCGGTGGTCGCATTTGACGAATTCTCGCTGCGACTCGGCCGATGATTTCTTTGTCGGGCGACTCGAGGTGGACGCGGGGAAATTTGGTGCCCGCCTCGTCGATCGTCTCCACCTTGATGCCAACCACCTTCGGGATATCCAGAAGCGGCTGATGGGACAGCCCGACAGTCATCTTGAGCTGGTTGTTCTTGAACTCCGCGCGATAACCGACACCGCGGAAATCGAGCGAGCGCTTGTAGCCGTGCGCCACGCCTTCGACCATGTTGCGAAGAAGCGCACGCGTCAGGCCTTGGTACTGAAGGCCCGCCTTGCCTGTGTTCTCAGCGGGTCTGACCGTGAGCGTACCGTCGCCCTGAGTTACCACGACCTCCGGACGGAGCGCATACGTCAACTCGCCTTTGGGCCCCTTGGCCGTAATGTCCCGACCGCTGATCGAAATCTGAACGCCCTTGGCGACCTCAACCGGCTTCTTGCCGTTTCTGGACTGCTTTCCCGTATGTGTTTCGGTCATCACCAAACCTCACACAGCACCTCACCGCCCACTCGCTTATCGCGAGCATCGCGGTCGGTCATGATTCCAGCAGAGGTCGAGAGAATCGCGACGCCCATGCCATTGTGAACTCGAGGAATGTCGTGGTGGCCCACGTAGAACCGCCTACCTGGGCGGCTGGCTCGGCGCATGCCAATGAAGGCGCTCTGCCGATCGCGGCCGTACTTGAGAACCACCGTGAGGCTATTCTGAACCCCATCTTCGACACTGTAGTCGTCGATGAAGCCTTCCTCCTTGAGGATCTCGGCGAGTCGCGCCTTGAGCTTCGAAGAGGGTAGAACTGTCTGTTCGTGCTGCGCCTGTGCGGCGTTGCGGATGCGCGTCAGCATGTCAGCGATTGGATCGGTCATCATGATTGCACCTCCTTACCAGCTCGACTTTGTAAGCCCCGGGATGTCGCCCGAGAGCCCGTACTTACGGAGACAGATGCGGCACATCTCGAACTTGCGGTAGTACCCCCGCGGGCGTCCACAGACCTTGCAGCGGTTTCGGTGTCGCACTGAAAATTTCAGTGTCTTTTCCATCTTGGCAAATGCGCGCTTACTAGCCATCTGCGTCCTCTAGTTCCTGAACGGCATGCCGAGCGATTTCAGCAAGGCACGTCCCTGTTCATCAGTTTCTGCCGTGGTAACGAGGGTCACGTTCATACCCTTGATACTATCGATTCTGTCGTAGTTGACCTCTGGGAACACGATCTGCTCGCGAATACCGAGGGTGTAGTTGCCCTGGCCGTCGAACGCCTTCGGGCTGATGCCCTTGAAGTCACGGGTCCGTGGCAACGCCAGCGAGATCAGTCGGTCGAGGAAATCGTACATCTGCACGCCGCGCAAGGTGACCATGACGCCAATCGGCATCCCCTCGCGAAGCTTGAAGCCCGCGATGGACTTCTTCGCGCGAGTGACGACGGGCTTTCGGCCTGTGATCGC
>JAUXFZ010000317.1 GCA_030622585.1 Myxococcales bacterium | reverse complement strand
GGCGCACCGGGACGAATGCATTGGCCGTGAACACGGCGCCGACCAGGCTGACCGCCAAGAATGCCCAAGCTATCGTTGGTAAGCCGAGAAACATGGCTGCGTCGTTCTATCTTTTCCTAGGAAGAAAACGGCTGATGAGGGGCCGCGGGTTTTCTATTGCGAGCGCGTCGAGCGTGGACTGCATGATCGACGTGATCTCCTGGTAACACCGCTCGAGGACCTCGGGGTCGTCGGCGCCCTCGGGACCGAACCGGCTCCAGTCGAGGGGCTCGCAGACTTGCACGGTGATCCTTGCGGGGAGCGGCACGCCTGGCATGACTGGGGTCGAAACGCCCCACGGGATCTGCAAGAGGAACGGCGCGCCATCCATGCGCACTTTGTCCAACCCCAGAAGCTTCGCGAGCCGCTCGCCGCGCGTCAGGACAATCGTGGTTTCGTGCCCGCCGTGGCCGACCACCGGCACCACGGGAACCCCTGCTTTGAGCGCCAGGCGGATGAAGCCCTTGCGGCCCTTGAACAGGATTCGGTTGCGGTCTTTCCACGGACGAAACACCTCGTAGGCACCGCCGGGATAGAGAAGAACCGAACAGCCATCGCCGAGGGCAGCCTGCGCGTTGTCCATGCTGGCTGGCATTTGGCCGATCTTCCGCATGAGCTCGCGCCATCCAGGCACAGCGTAGATACCGTCGAACGCCAGGCCCATCAGCGGGTCTTCGAAACCACGTGCGCGGTACCAGGCCGCGTACACCGCGCTGGTGTCTGGGGTGATGACTCCGCCCGAGTGGTTGCCGATCACCAAGACGGGGCTTTGCGGCACCCGATCCATGCCGCGGACCTCGGCGCCGAAGTAACTCGTGAACGTTTCCATCCTCGGAACGAGCCTGCGCATGAAGTCCGGATCGAACTGCTGTGCAGGTTCCTGGAGGTGCGCCTCGGTGGCCTCGGCCCATCTGTTCCAAAAGCCGGCCTCCATGAAGCGCTGCACAATTTTCACTACATTCGGTGGCAGTTTCTGCACGAGACTGTTTGATTTCGTGACCATCGGGTTGCTCCAAAATAGTACATGTTCTATTTTGGGTCGACTGGAGAAATGATGGTTGGTGCGGGCGTGTGGTCGAGTTTGGTTCATCGGTTGCTTCCGTGGCGTGCGCCGGCGTCGTCCGAAGGGCCGCGCCGCCTCCGACGCAGGCGTGCGCGCCCGCCGAAGCAAACGCCCGCCGTCAGCATGCGGCTGGCGCGTAGCAATGCCTACACCGGCCTTTCCCGGTTCACCGGACGTTCGATCGATCGACTGTTCCTCACCGCGATGCGCCGGCCCCATCGCTACCCCGGCCCGGGCGACCTGGTGCGCGTTGGCGAGGAGATTGCAGCCGCCCACGCGCTGTACCGTGACGGACAGCCTGCTGCCCCGAGCGCATTTCACACCGTCCCGCCGCCGCTGCCGTCCCCTTCGATCGAGCCGGCGTGGCATCCGTCGATGCGATTCGAATGGCTCTCCTTCGAGAGCGGCTACCGCGCGCCGGCGGGTGACCCGTCGAGCCAACGCTGGAACAACTACGAGCGCAACGACATGAGTCATGCCTGGCTGGCCCGCCACAGTGACCCAGAGCGGCCTTGGCTGATTTGCATTCATGGCCTCGGGACAGGTGGCCCTTACGCGGATTTCGCTGGGTTCCGGGCCGACATGCTGCATCACGAGCTGGGGCTCAACCTGCTGATGCCGGTCCTTCCGTTGCACGGCCCTCGTAAGCCACCCTCGTTGCCGATCGCCGCGCTCTTGTCCTACGATTTACTCGACGCGTTCCACGGCATCTCGCAATCGGTCTGGGACATTCGCCGGATGATTCAATGGGCTCGCGCTCAGGGCGCCACGAAGATCGGGTTGTACGGACAGTCGATGGGGTCCTACGTCGCCGCGTTGCTTTCGGGGCTCGAAGACGTGGACGTCGTCATCGCGGGGATTCCGGTTTGCGACATTCCGGATTTGTTCGTGCACCACGCGCCCGCTTCCCAGCGCCAAGAGGCAGAGGAGGCCGGCGTGCTCGGCGTGCGTACACGTGAGCTCTTCGAGCTGGTTTCACCGCTGGCGGTCACTCCAAAAGTCGCGCTCGAGAATCGCTTCATCTTCGCAGGAAGCGATGACAAGGTGTCGACGCCTGAGCAGGCCGAGCGCCTGTGGGAGCACTGGGGGCAACCGGGCATTCGCTGGTTCGCCGGGGGCCACGTGAGTTTCTTCTGGTCGTCGGAGGTGGCGCCGTTCGTCGATCACCGCCTCCATAAATCCGGCTTTGCCGTGCTGGATCACTGAGGCCACGCATGGAGCGGTTCACGGGGCAGGACGCGTCGTTTCTCTACATGGAGACCCCCAGCGTGCACATGCACACGCTGAAGGTCGCGGTCATCGATCTGCCGGCGAAGATTCCCTACGCCGACGTGTTCGATCTCGTGCGCGTTTCCATGGAGAGCAAACTGCATTTGGTGCCTCGACTTCGACAACGCCCGGTCGAGGTGCCCGGCGGCTTACATCATCCGGTTTGGGTCGAGGATCCGAACTTCAACATCGGGCGCCACCTGTATCGCGCACGGATCGAGCCGCCCGGCGGGCATCGCGAGATGGACCAGGCCATCGCCGAGATCGCGAGCACCCAACTTCCGCGCGATCGGCCCCTTTGGGAGACCTGGCTGCTAGAAGGGTTGGCAGACGGAGGGGTCGTGCTCGTCACGAAGGTCCACCATAGCCTCGCGGACGGCGTTGCGTCCGCCGCCATCCTGGGGGAGGTGATGAACGTCGAGCGGAACCACGACGATCTCGACGCGCCAAACCCGGCCTGGGCTTCGGAGCCGCTTCCGTCCCGCCGCACGCTTTTCAAAGACGCGGTCCGTGATCAGCGAGAGCAGCTGGGCTCCGTCGGCCCGCTCATGAGCAGGACGATCAAAGGCAGCATCAACGTGCTGAAGAACATGAAGCATCGGGCGACAGCCGTCCCGTATCCGTTCCTGACGCCTCGCACGGTCTTCAACCGGACACTTTCTCCACGGCGCTCGTTTGCCTCGACCTCACTGTCGCTCGCGGAATTCAAGGCGGTGAAAAACGCTGCAAAAGTCACCTTGAACGACGTCGTCCTGGCGACCGTTGCGGGCGCGCTCAATCAGTTCTTCGATGAACGCGGAGAGCACCTGTCCCGGCCGTTGGTCGCGAGTGTTCCGATAGCGGTCGCTTCGCCCGGCGACGCCCCGCGCACCGCCGGCAACCGGGTTGCGAATCTCTTCACATCGCTTTGCAACGACGTGAGCGATCCGCTCGAGCGCCTGCAGAAGATTCACGCGATCACCTCCCAGTCGAAAGAGATACAGCAGCAGCTCGGGATGGACACGCTGCTCGATTGGTCCGAGGCTGCGCCCGCGATGCCCTACCGGTGGATCCTGGGCGCTTTTTCGCAATCAGGGCTGTCTGACATCATGCCGCCTCCGGCCAATCTGATCATCTCCAATGTTCGCGGCCCAGGCCAGCCGCTCTACATCGCCGGTGCGCGGCTCCGAGCGATCTACTCGGTCGGTCCCGCAATTGAAGGAATCGGTCTCAATGTCACAGGATGGAGCTACTGTGGCGATCTGTCCTTTGCGCTCATCGCAGATGCGGACGCGATCCCAGACCCACACCTGATTACCGACGCCCTCCAAGGCGCGCTCGACGAACTGAAGAAAGCCACTGGCATTGTCGCCTAGAAAAGGGGACAGTCGCCGCATGGGTAATCCGACGATCGATGCTTGGCACAAGCTGGTCAGAGAACAGGACATGTCGGGGCTCGACGATTTGTTGGCTGACGATGCGGTCTTTCACTCACCCGTCGTGCACACCCCACAGCGGGGCAAGCAGCTCGTGAAGCTCTATCTCAACGCGGCGGCGATGGCGCTCTACAACAGCAATTTCGCATACGTTCGCGAGGTCATTGGCGAGTCCGACGCGTTTCTGGAGTTCACCGCGGAGCTCGATGGCGTTCACATCAACGCGGTGGACATCATTCATTGGAACGATGAGGGAAAGATCGACGACTTCAAGGTGATGATTCGCCCGCTGAAAGCGATCAATCTGCTTCACGGTATGATGAAGCAGATGCTGGGGCAGGCGGCCCCCGGCGCGTCCGCAACTAGCTGAGCGTCGACAATTTGTCGCGGTGTTTGGCTTGAAGCGTGTTGTACTCGTCCTGACTCACGTTCAGAGCCTTCGCGATCCGGCGCAGCTGCGTTTGTTCGCCATGCTTGAGCACCTCGTCGGCGACCGCCATCTCGATCAGCACTTCCATCCCTTCGAGGCGGAGCCCCCGGCCCGCCAGGTCTCGC
>JAUXFZ010000439.1 GCA_030622585.1 Myxococcales bacterium | reverse complement strand
CCCGTCATCGTCGCGGATGAAGAACGTCCCTTCCTCGACCGGCTCCGCGGGCGCGCCGCTACTGCTCCCACAACCGGCGAGCAAGACGCCAATGAGGAAGGCTACCGAATAAGTAAATCTAGACATGAGAAAACCTCACTTTCCTGGCCTGGCCCAAGCTGGGCCGGAGAGCCCACGGGGTCAAGCCAAGGCGCCCGGATACGGCGATCCAGGCCCCAAGCACGTTGATCTTTGACGAACCTCCCGCGTAGCATCCGCCGATGGGGAAAATCGTCATGACAGTCGTGTGGGCGGTCGTCGCCCTACTCCTTCTGGTCGTCGTCGGCGGCGGGGTAGCGTGGTGGCGTCTGCATCCATCTCCGCCGGGGCTCCAAGTTTGGACCAACGGGCACGTGCTCACGATGGATGCGGACGGTCGACAGGCAACGGCTCTCGTGATCGAAGACGACCGAATCGTTGCCGTGGGCAGCGACGAAGACGTGCAGCGGTGGGCTTCCAAAGCCGACGTCGAGATCGACCTCGACGGTCGCACGGTGGTTCCCGGGTTCATCGAAGCGCACGGACACTTCCCAGGCGCGGGCCTTGTCGCGATCGCAGCCGACCTGAACAGCCCACCGATCGGCACCGTCAAGACGATTCCTGAGGCGCTCGAACTTCTCAGACAGGTGGATGCAGAGCAACCGGGAGACGGTTGGCTGATCGGATTTGGCTACGACGACACCATGCTCGAGGAGATGCGGCATTTCACCGCCGCGGAGCTCGACACCGTCTCCACGACCCGCCCCATCCTCGCCATGCACATCTCGGCGCACATGGCGGTCGTCAACTCGCTGGCCCTAGAGCGCTTCAACATCACCGCCGAGACACCCGACCCTGCGGGAGGTGAGATCCGAAAAGATCCGCAGACGGGAGAGCCCACCGGCTTGTTACTCGAGACGGCATCGAGGCCCGTGCAGCTGGCAGCGCTCCACATGCCACCGCTGCAACAGATCGCGGTCGTTCGATCAGCCGCGGAGATCTACGCCGCGCAAGGGTTCACGACCGTGGAGAACGGACTTGCGACGCTCGAGCAGATCAAAGGGATGAGCGGAGCCTCGAAGCTTGGACTAATCCCCCAGCGATTGGTGCTGTGGCCCAAGGACGAGCTAGGTCTCGAAGCGGCCGAGGGGACGATCGATCTGCAGCAGTACGGGAGCGACCGTGTGTACATCGGTGCCACGAAACTCGTGGGGGACGGATCGATTCAGGGGTACACCGGGTTCCTCAGCGAGCCGTATTACAAGCCCGGCGAGCATCCGGCTGACTACCGCGGTTACCCGAACATCGATGTCGACACGTTGAAGGCCCAGGTGAAGGCGATTCACTGCGCCGGCCAACAGATCGCGGTGCACGAGAACGGCGACGCCGGGATCGACCTGTTTCTCGACGCGTGGGAGGCTGCGCTCGAGGCCTGCCCCGCGAACGACGCGCGCCCGATCCTCATTCACGCGCAGATGTCACGCCCCGACCAGCTCGAGCGCATGAAGGAACTCGGCGTAACGCCAAGCCTCTTCAGCGCCCACGTCTACTACTGGGGCGACCGACACCGGGATCTTTTCCTCGGTCCCGAACGCGCCGCGCGAATGAACCCAGCGGCGAGCGCAGTGGCCCTAGGCATTCCGTTTACCACTCATCTCGACACGCCAATTGTGCCGATCGACTCGATGCTGCAACTCTGGACGCCGGTCGCGCGCGAGACATCGAGCGGGAGGTCCCTTGGCCCGGAGGAGCGCATCTCCGTGGAGCGGGCACTGCGAGCGATGACGTCCGACGCGGCCTGGCAACTCCGGCTCGAAGATCGGGTCGGCTCGATAGAACCGGGCAAACTGGCGGACCTCGTGATCCTGTCCGCCAATCCCCTCGACGACGGCCGTGATTTGCGCAGCATCAAAGTCGAGCAAACGCTCGTCGGCGGCGTGACGATCTACGAGAAGCCCAACTAGCTCGGCCCAGTCGACGAACCTCTAACGCTCCTCGGCCAGGCAGTTCACATTGGCCCACGACAAATCGATCTTGAGGAAAGAGGTTTGGTCGTAGGCAATTCCCGCGAAATTGACCTTCAGCCGGTCAAAGTGAGTGCTGATGTCGCCGCTCCGAACGTCGACGTTGCTCACCTCGCGGTCGAGGGTCGCCGAGGTGAAAATCGGGTCGCCGCACTTCCGAGCAAAGTAAAGCACGTACCCCTCGAATACGGCGTCCGGAAACCGACCCTCAGTCGCCACGTTGGAGAAATCGAAGAGAACGCTTCCGTGTTCGATATCGACCTCGATCCCCGGATTCGCATCGTCGAGGCACGGCGAGGCGAGGGGTTGCGCGTTGTCCTCGGAAAACTCGACACCGGCCCCCATCTTGGCGACCAGGTGCGTCGGGGCAGGCGCGCTGCATCGCGTGGAGTCGCGGAGCAGATGCACGTCGGCACCGTCGCGTGCTGCCGGACTGACCACGGCCGGGGATAGCTCTCCGTCGTCGGAATCACCGCACGCCGCAGTAACCGGAACTGAAAACAGGAGCGCACATCGGAGGCCCATTGCGATTGCTTTTTGCATGACCGCATCTGCACTGCAGCCACCGTGCCAAACGCGATTCGCCCTCATTGCCGCGCGTTGGTGGGCGAGCGGCGCCGTTTCGCTGACGACGGTCGTCGATTTCTGACCCCGGTCGTCACCGCCCTAGGCGAGCAGGCTCCTGCCCGGAGCTCAACCTGGGAAGCTTGGTTTCAGTGATCGTGAGTAGCGCGTCGACCCAGCGCCCACGATGGACTTTCCTGTCCGCCATGTAGTGGATCAGATTGTGGAATCGCTTCCCCTCGTAGTGGCTCCTGATCGTTGCGCGTATTATACAAACCCGAGGAAGGCTGAGGATGAGGTTTCAGGCCACCAGAGAGAACGTCGTCAAGACCTGCATCGTGCTGGCAGATAGGGGGTTCTTGGCCGGGACTGGCGGCAACGTGGCGCTACGTGCTGACGGCGACCACTTCGCGGTCACGCCCTCGGCCACCGACTACTACGCGATGACCGCCGCAGATGTCTGCGTCGTCCGCTTGTCGGACAAGGAGCAGGTCGAGGGCGACCGGGAAGCGTCGGTCGAAAGCGGTTTGCACGCCGGGGTTCTTCTGGCACGTCCCGAATGCGGTGCGAGCGTGCACACGCATCAACCGATCGCAAGTGCGTATACGCTCCTTGCTCAGCCGCTCGAGGTTCAGGACGGCGTGCGCCGAACACTGCTCGGCGGTACCGTTCCGTGCGTTGGCTACGCGCCTTCTGGGACAGGCTTGCTGGCCATGCGCGTCGCCCGAGCGGTCCAGGCCGACACGCACGCGTACCTCATGCGCAACCATGGCGTCGTCTGTGTGGGCAGAGATGCGGACGAGGCGATGATGCGGG
>JAUXFZ010000109.1 GCA_030622585.1 Myxococcales bacterium | reverse complement strand
GTTTGCTGTCGGCGCACACATCTGGGCCGCCGTCTCGCTGTGGGTCCGCAACCTCAAAGCTCGAGGCTCGCGCTATGAAAAGTGAACAACCTCGCCACCGACTACGCGGCGCGAACGATGTACTGGTCAGGTCCTATTCTTTTTCTGTTCGTCGTCTACCACCTGTTGCAGTTCACAATCCTGCCGGCTCATCCTGGCGATGTGTACCGCAACGTCGTCGAGGCTTTTCAGAATCCGCTGATCGCCGGGGTGTACATCGTGGCGAACGTCGCCCTCGGCTTCCACATCTTCCACGGCATCTACAGCGCGTTCCAAACCTTGGGCGCGAGCCATCCTCGGTACGACACCTATCGCCGCGACGCAGCCGTCGCCATTTCCGCCACGATCACCATCGGCAACCTCTCGTTCCCGATCTCGGTGCTCGCTGGGCTAGTCACACTGTAAGGGTCGCCATGGAACTTCGATCGAACGAACCGACCGGTCCCATCGAGAATCGCTGGGAGAAACACAAGGAGGCGAGCAAGCTCGTCGCGCCGGCCAATCGTCGGAAGCACACCGTCATCGTCGTGGGCAGCGGGCTCGCCGGCGGGGCAGCAGCCGCTTCGCTCGGCGAGATGGGCTACAACGTCAAGTGCTTCTGCTACCAGGACAGCCCCCGACGCGCGCACAGCATCGCCGCACAGGGCGGGATCAACGCCGCGAAGAACTACCAAAACGACGGCGACAGCGTTTACCGCTTGTTCTACGACACGGTGGAGGGCGGCGACTTCCGTTCCCGTGAATCGAACGTCTATCGGCTCGCCGAGCTCAGCCTGAAGATCATCGACCAGGCGGTGGCGCAGGGCGTGCCGTTCGCTCGCGAGTACGGGGGCCTGCTCGGTAACCGCTCGTTCGGAGGCGCACAGGTGTCGCGCACGTTCTACGCGCGCGGGCAAACCGGCCAACAGCTCCTGCTCGGCGCATACCAGGCGCTCAGTCGACAGATCGAAGCGGGCACCGTCGAAATGTTTCCGCGCGCCGAGATGCTCGACCTCATCGTCCACGACGGCCGCGCCCGTGGCATCGTCACACGCTCCCTCACGACCGGTGAGGTCCAACCCCACGTCGCCGACATGGTGGTTCTGTGCACCGGCGGATACGGCAACGTTTTCTACCTCTCGACCAACGCCAAGGGCTGCAACTGCACGGCGGTTTGGCGGGCGCACCGCCACGGGGCCGCGTTTGCGAACCCCTGCTACACGCAGATCCACCCGACGTGCATTCCGCAGGCCGGTAGCTATCAATCGAAGCTGACACTGATGAGCGAGTCGCTCCGCAACGACGGTCGCGTCTGGGTTCCGCGGAAGAAGGAAGACGTCACGAAGCGCCCGGAGGACATCCCCGAGGCGGACCGCTACTACTACCTTGAGGAGCGTTACCCCGCGTACGGCAACCTCGTTCCCCGCGACGTAGCTTCACGCAATGCCCTCTACGTCACCAACGACGGGCTGGGCGTGGGTGCTGAGGTTGGCGGCGAACGACGCGGCGTCTATCTCGATTTCAGCGACGCGCTCGAGCGCCTCGGCGAGCACACCATTCGAGAGCGCTACGGGAACCTCTTCGAGATGTACGAGCGCATCACCGGAGACAGCCCGTACGAGACGCCGATGCGGATCTACCCGGCGACGCACTACACGATGGGCGGCCTTTGGGTGGACTACAACCTCGAGACCACCATTCCCGGGCTTTTCGCCGGTGGCGAAGCCAACTTCTCCGACCATGGGGCGAATCGCCTCGGCGCGTCGGCGCTCATGCAGGGCTTGGCCGACGGGTACTTCGTCCTGCCCTTCACCGTTGGCAACTACCTCGGCGAGGTCCGCACTCTGCCTCCCCTCACGGAGGACCACGCGGACGTACGCAAGGCCGTCGATGCGGTCGCGGAACGCGTGCACAAGTTGATGAACGCGCCCGACCCCAAGCACGCGCCTGAGCACTTCCACCGTGAGCTCGGCATGATCATCTGGACGAAATGCGGCATGTCGCGCAACAAAGCGGGCCTCGAGGAAGCACTCCGGGAGATCCCAAAGCTGCGCGACCAGTTTTGGCGCGAAGTGAAGATCACCGGCACCGGCACCGATCTCAACCAGACCCTCGAACGGGCAGGCCGTGTGGCCGACTTCTTCGAGCTGGGCGAACTGATGTGCCTGGACGCCTTGAAGCGCGAGGAGAGCTGCGGCGGCCACTTCCGCGAGGAGCACGAAGAAAACGGAGAGGCGCTCCGCGACGACGAACATTTCAGCTACGTCGCGGCGTGGGAGTGGACCGGCAATCCCGGCGAGCCTCGGCTCAACCAGGAGCCTCTGACCTTCGAATACGTCAAGCCCAGCAAGCGGAGCTACAAGTAAGGGATCGATCGATGAGCGAAGAACTACTCAACCTTACTCTGCACGTGTGGCGCCAAGACGGCCCGAACGCCCCCGGCCGATTCGAGACGTACCAGGCGAAAGACATCACCACGCACATGTCGTTCCTCGAAATGCTCGACGTCGTGAACGAAGAGCTGATCGAAGACGGTAAGCTTCCCATCGCGTTCGACCACGACTGCCGAGAAGGGATCTGTGGCACCTGCGGGATGGTGATCAACGGTGTCGCCCACGGACCTCAGAAGCTCACTACCGCCTGCCAGCTCCACATGCGCCAGTTCAAGAACGGCGCGGAGGTTTGGCTGGAGCCCTGGCGCGCGCACGGATTTCCAATCATCAAGGACCTGATCGTCGACCGCACGGCATTGGACCGCATCATCCAGGCCGGCGGCTACATCTCGATTCGGACAGGGAGCGCCTCGGAAGCCAACGAGCTTCCCGTTTCGAAAGAAATCGCCGAGCAGGCGATGGACGCAGCCGAGTGTATTGGCTGCGGCGCGTGCGTAGCAGCCTGCCCGAACGCTTCAGCCAGTCTCTTCACAGCCGCCAAGATATCTCACTTGTCGCTGCTGCCGCAGGGGCAAGCCGAACGGCAGGACCGGGCGCGCACGATGGTCGCCCAAATGGACGCCGAGGGCTTCGGCGGCTGCACCAACCATGGCGAGTGCGAAGCCGCGTGTCCCAAGGGCGTAAGCCTCAGGTGGATCGCGCGAATGAACCGGGAACTCGTGCGCGCGATGGTGAAGGCCGACGCGCCGATCGAGAGCCGCGAGCGCTAGGCGCGTCGGCGATCCCACACGAAACGGCCGACGACTGCCATGACCGCAACGGCAACGAGGAGCAGCGTCGCGGCGGTGTAGCGTTCGGCCAGCTCGCTCAGTGACTCCCAGTTGTTGCCGACCGCGTAGCCAAGAGCCATCAACAAGGCGTTCCAGAGCGCCGCGGAAATCCCCCCGAAGACAATGACTCGGCCCGCGCTCATTCGAGACAGGCCGGCACCGACGAAGAAAAACGCCCGAAGCGCTGGCAAGAAACGATTGACTGCGAGGTACATCCCGCCGTGCCGCTCGTAGCCTCGACGCACTGCGTCGAGAGCCCGCGTAGCCCCGGGTGTTTTCAAGAACGAGGGCCAACTGTCTTCGTGGTTTGCCAGCCAGACACCCAAACCCCATGCCGCGAGTCCCCCTAGGAGCGCACCGAGCGTCAGCGCGAGGTACACAAGCCCCCAATGCAATTCCGAGCGAACGGCTAGCGCCACCGCGAACAGGGCGACAGTATCTCCAGGGATTGGCGGGAAAACGTACTCGACGGCAGCGGCGGCAACGACGAGCCCGTAGGCCCAGTATTGCGAGCCGTGCTCCAATGTGTGCAGAAATTCGTCAAGCATTGGAACAACACATACGCTGGCGAACAACGTCGGTTGTAGCACATCGCCCGGCTCGACATCAGCACTCGATGAGTCAATCTACTTCAACGCAGGGTTAGAACAGTGGCGAGTGTAGATCCCTTGGTGTCGATGTTGCAGCGTCCCAACGTGCGGGTCGACGACGTTGCCATCACCCTTGCCACGGAAGCCGACCCGCTACTCGACGACCGCACGATGCGACGCGGCCTCGATGGCCTCGGCGCCGAAGCGTTGATCCGGCGCGGCCTTCGCTCCACACCCGAGCGCGACGCGCGGATCCTCGCGGAGTTGCTGTTCGAAGACCTCGGGTTCGAGGGCGACCACGACGATTACTACAACCCTTACAACAACTACCTCGACAAAGTGATGATACGCCGCAAGGGGATTCCGATTTCACTTTCGGTACTCACGATGGCGGTGGGCGATCGCGCGGGCATGGAAATCGAGGGCGTCGGCTTCCCTGGTCACTTCTTGGTTCGCGTCGGCGGAGCCGAAGGCGTCTATCAGGACCCGTCCCACGGCGGGGAGCTGCTAGACGGCCAAGGCTTGCGGACACTGGCCGCGCGGTTCCTTGGTGCGGAGATGGCAATCCACCCGAGTTACCTCGAGCCGGTGGACTGCCTCACGATCACGATCCGAATGTTAGCGAACCTCAAGAACGCGCATCGCCGCCAAGGGGACTACGCGCGTGCCATGCTGGCGTGCGACCACTTGGTCGAGCTCACGCAGGCGCCGGAGCATCGCCGCGACCGCGGCCTACTGGCCCACGCCCTACGCACCTACGGCGCCGCGTCGGAAGACTTGGCCGCGTATCTCGAGGCACGACCGGACGCCAAGGATGCCCGCGTCATCAGCCGCGCCCTCGAAGAGGCGAGAGAGCAAGCCGACCTGGTTTTGCACTGATTTGAGGCGGCCACGTTGCGGCCACTTTACAACCCCTCTACGGCCACTTTACTCTGGCCCGCGGCGTGCCATGACACCGGCCGACCGGTGAATTCGCATGTCGATCGAATCCCTCAAAGCGCTGTTTCGGGCCGAGCTCGATGAGCTATCCGCGTACCGAGTGCCGCCTGCCGCGCCCGCGGTGAAGCTCGATGCGAACGAGAGCCCCTGGCCGTTGCCACCGGCGGCGCGCGCGCGGATCGCGGCCGTGTTGCACGCGAGCGAGCTGAATCGCTACCCCGACGGCCGAGCAACCAAGCTACGCGAGGCACTGGCCCGCGGACTCGGCGGAAGCGCGGACGAGTACGTCCTGGGGGTTGGCTCGGACGAGCTCATTTCGCTGATAGCAACCGCGATGTGCCGGTCGAGAGCGAATGCGGAGCGACCCGTAGTCGTGTTCCCCGAACCAACGTTCGTGATGTACGGGATGACGAGCCGCACGCACGGCTGGCGCGCGATCGGCGTGCCCCTGGACGGTGCATGGGATCTCGACGCAGATGCGATGGCCGACGCGCTCGAACGGACGAATCCAAACGTCGTCTACTACGCAAGCCCGAACAATCCCACTGGCAATTGTTTTTCGCGCAGCAGGCTCGAAGCGCTGATCGACGCCTTCCCCGATTCGCTGCACGTCATCGACGAAGCGTATGGCCCCTACTCCGGGCAGTCGTTTGCCACGTTCGCGGAGGAACGCCCTCACTGCGCATTGATGGGAACGTTGTCCAAGGTGGGCTTTGCAGGCATTCGAGTCGGCTGGGTGCGCATCCACGAAGCGCTGTCGGCGGAGCTCGAGAAAGTGCGTCAGCCGTTCAACCTCAACACCGCCGCGCAGGAGATCGCGACGCTCGCGCTGACTGACCTCGCCCCGGTGATCGAAGAGCACATCACCAGCGTCGTCGCGGAGCGCGAACGACTCGCAACCGCTCTGGACGAGCACGAGTCGCTCCGATGCTTCCCAAGCAATGCGAACTTCCTGCTGGTGCAGTGCGCCGGCAATGTTGGGGAATTGTGCGCCGCGTTGCTGCAGCGCGACATCGCCGTGCGGCAGTTTTCAACCGGGGATTCGCGGGTCCGAAGCTGCATCCGGATCACGGTTGGAACCCCAGATGAGAATCAGCGTCTCATCGAGGCGCTCCGCGATATACTAGGCTAGCCAATGTCCGTAGCACGAGAAATGACGCCCGAGCGGGCCATTGAAGCGTTGACCTGGGCGGCCGACGTGGCTGGCGATCCCGCGCTTCTCGACCGGAAGCCCGAGCGGCCCGCGCCCGCTGAGTGGCGTTCGGTACCGCAGCCGGTGTTCCGAGAGCAGATGGACCGCCTGCTCACCTCGAAGCATCCCGAGCCCGGGCTCGACGCTATCGAGTCAGTGGGCTGTCTCGACGCATGGCTGCCTGAGGTTGCGGCGATGGTCGGCTTTGGCGACAACGAGTGGCGCCACAAGGACGTCTGGAAGCACACCAAGCAAGTCGTCAAGCAATCGGTCCCACGCGCCGAAGTTCGCTGGGGCGCCCTACTCCACGACATCGGCAAACCCAAGACGCGTCGCATCGACGACCGTGGAAACGTGACCTTCCACGGTCACGCCGAAGTCGGCGCCGCCATGTTTCGCAAGCGCGTCGCCGACCGGCTCGGCTTCGAAGGCGCCGAGCGCGACCGCATCCACTTCCTCATCCTCCACCACCTCCGCGCGGCCCAGTACGACGAAGACTGGACCGACGCTGCCGTCCGCCGCTTCTACAACCAAATGTCCGATGGCCTTCGCGACCTGCTCGACCTCAGCCGTGCAGACATCACGACGAAGCGCCCGGAGAAGCGGCGTCGTGGGGTGCAACAGATCAGCTTGCTCGCAAAGCGAATCCGCGAGCTCCAAGAAGAAGACAACAAGGTCGCGCCACTTCCGAAGGGCCTCGGCACCGTGATCATGGAGGCATTCGGCCTCCCACCGTCAAAACGCCTCGGGGACTTGATGAAGCAGCTCACGGCGGCCGCGGAGGCAGGGGACGTCGAAGCGCAGAGGCCAGCCGAGTACTACATCGAGTACGTGGCAGACCGCCGCGAGGAATACGGTTTGGAAGACTGACGCTGGGCGCTGCGGTGCCTTACGCAGCTATCGACGGTAGCGGAGTTGAAGGACGCCGCCGCCAAACCTGCCCTGCACGCGAAGGTTGAGCTTCTCCTGGTGAGCAACTTTGCGCTGGTTCAAAGTCACACCGTAGATGGCTAGGATCTCCACTCGGCGGTACAGCTTCTGCAGGTGCTTGGAAAAAGTGAAGCCCCGCACCATGGGCCTCGCGATCCCTGCGGCGACGACATCAGGCTTCTTCAGTACCGCGGCGATGAGATATGGGTTCGTCACGCCGAGCACGGCGGTTGGTGCAGCGAGCTGCGTTGTCTTGAACGCCGGCAGGGGCCCATCAGCGGATGCATCCTTGGCACCAAGGACAGCCGCAACGAAAGCGCACAGGAAGCAAACGACGCTGAAGTAGGGACACCTACGTCGCGCACCCGCACCCAACTGAACACCCTGCCTCACCATCAACCGTCCTAAAGTATGTCAGAAGCCATTTTTTAAGCTAGAAGGGTGAATTTCAGCCAGAATTCGCCCCTTTCCCAGGCTGGAGGCTAACTTATTTAGCCCTTCGTGCAAAGCCCCTGCGCGGTCTTTTACGGAATGTTTACTTAGGTGGCCCGACCTCGGGATAGACCCGCCGAAAAGCAAAAGCCCGGACGCTGCCGGGCTTCAAGCTAAGTCTATGAAATAACTCTTAGCTTACTCGGTCACGGCAGGACCGCGACGTAGGTAGGCGGGGATGTCCAAGACC
>JAUXFZ010000348.1 GCA_030622585.1 Myxococcales bacterium | reverse complement strand
CTTCGATGCCCTGCAGCGCAAGGAAGTCTATGCGACTACCGGCAGCCGCATTACCGTGCGTCTGTTTGGCGGTTGGGGTTTCACGCCGGATGAAGCGGAACGCCACGACTTCGCCCGCGCAGGTTATGCGCGGGGTGTACCTATGGGTGGTGACCTCACGAACGGACCGGACGGAAAAGCGCCGAGTTTCATGATCCGCGCCCTGCGCGATCCCGACAAAAGCCAACCTCGATCGGGTGCAGCTGATCGAGGGCTGGCTCGACGGCCTACGACGCGAAGTTCTTCGGCATCGACATGCCCGACGAGGTGCCGATGACCGTGCAGGACCGCGCCTACACCTCGCCGATCTGGTACACGCCATGACAAGAAGGAAATCGATATGAGTTCACAATCGAAACTCCACCGCGTAGTCACGAATCTGTTCGCTCTCACCGCAGCCCTCGTCGTCCTGCCGGGCTGCTCGGCGCTGGGACTCTCTTAGCGCATTGGGACTATTTTAAGAGCCGAGTGGCGCCTTTTGGGCGAATTTACTTCCAAAACAACAACAATTACGTATTGCGCAAGGGGCGTAGAGCTGCGTTCAATCCGTCGGATTGCCTCCGATGAACGCCTCTCACGAGCCCCGGACTGAACCTCTGCGCCGCGTTTTCGCGCGGATCGGGGAGTGGTCGTATGACCATCGATGGGTCGTACTGCTCTTCGCTGGCGTCGTTTGGGGGGCGGGCGGCTACCTCGCATCGAAAGCGGGCGTGGACAACAGTCTCGCCGCGTTCTTCGACAGCGAAGATCCGACGTACTCGGCGTATCAACAGTACCGGCTCGACTTCGAGTCCGATGAAAACGCCTACATCGTGTACCGCGCGGCAGAAGGTCCGTGGGACCTCGACGTCATGCGGAAGATCGGGCGCCTGACTCGAGCCCTCGAAGACGAAGTTCCGTTCGTCCGCGAGGTTACCAGCCTCTCGAACGTCGAGTTCATGGAGGGGGCACCTCCCGACGACATCCTCATCTACGACCTGCTCGCCGATTTTCCGCGCGACCAGGACCAGTTGTTCGCGATTCGCGACAAGGTGATGAAGAAGCCCTTCTATGTCGGCGGGCTCGTCGATGCCGACAACACGCTCGGCGCGATCATCATCGACATGTCGCGCGCGGCGACCGACCCCGTCGAAACCATTCAGGCCGACCCGAGCGCCGGTTTCGGCGCGGACAACCTCTATCCGCGCGCGAGCTTCGACGCGATCGAAACCATACTCAGCCGGCCAGAGTACGCGGGGATTGAATTCTTTCACACCGGAGACGTTGCGATCAACGCGGTGTACAACAAAATGCTCGTCGAACGAGACCTTCCGATCATCACGCTGGCCATCCTGGTGATGATCGCGTTCACCCTCGGGGCCGTGTTTCGGAACGCATTCGCCGTCGTCGGTCCGTTCCTGGTCATCGCCTTTTCGGTCGCGATCTCCGTCGCCGTGATCGGGGCGTTCGGCTGGAGCATCGACTTCATCTTCGGGCTCATGCCCACGTTGATGATCACGGTCGGCATTGCCGATTCCGTCCACGTTCTCTCCGAATTTCAGGTTTGCCGGCGTGAGTGCGACAGCCGGCGTGCGGCGATTTCGAAGACCTTGTACTTGGTAGGCCCACCATGCCTCCTAACCACGCTCACGACCGCTGTGGGGTTCCTGTCGCTCTCGTTTTCTCCCGTGAAATCGATCGCGCATCTCGCATTGTTTAGTGCCGCCGGCGTCATCGCCGCCTTCTTCGCGTCGGTGACGCTCCTGATCGCCTTTCTGTCGTTCGGTGGACCGACGGCGAGTTCGACCCGAGAGGGTTTTGAACGAGCGGCGGCCAAAGGGAGCGAACGCTTCGTCGCCGGTCTGCGGCGCCTCACCGACTTCGTGGTCCGCTCGAGGAACTTCATCCTCGTGTCGTTCGCAGTCCTGTTCATCGTCTGCGGTTGGGGGCTCACGAAGCTCCGCGTGGACTCCGATTTCATCGGCAGTTTTCCTGAGAGCACGCCGATCCGCTACGTCACGCAGTTCGTCGACGACCGCATGGCGGGCACGATGTCTATCGTCCTCTTGTTCGACACTGAAGCGCCCGACGGGATCAAAGACCCGAGAGTCTTGCGAGAGATCGAGCGGGTTCAGGAACACGCGGCGGGCCTTTCACTGGTGACGAAAACCTATTCAATCGTCGACCTGATCAAAGACATCAATCAGAGCTTTCACAACGGCGACCCCGCTTACTACAAGATCCCCGACAGCAGAGAACTGATCGCGCAGTACTTGTTGGTTTACGAGTTCTCGGGCGGAGACGAAGTCAAAGACTACGTCTCGCATGACTACCAACGGGCGACGCTGGAGCTCCGCGTCCCGCAAGTAGCAACGAGCCAGTTGGCCGTCGTCGTGGACGAATTGGACGAGTATCTTGCGGAGGCGCCCGTCGAGGCATCGCGCCTGCGCAAGACGGGCGCGGGGATGCTCTGGTTGAAGTTTGTCGAGTACCTGTCGTGGAGCCAGATCAACGGTGCCCTGATCGCATTCACCGTCATCTGTCTCATGATGGTCGCCCTCTTCCGGTCGGTGAAGCTGGGGCTTCTGTCGATGATTCCGAACATCACGCCGGTGGTGCTGGTGCTAGGCATCATGGGCTGGATCGGATGGCCGCTCGACTACTATGGCCTTCTCATCGCACCCGTCGCGATCGGACTCGCAGTCGACGACACTATTCACTTCGTATCACGGTACAGACACGAGTTCTCGATCTGCGGAGACTATGAGAAGGCCCTCCACGACGCCATGAGCGATGTCGGGCGAGCCCTGTGGATCACCTCAGTCGTTCTCACGGCAGGCTTCCTGATGAACTGCTTCGGCGTCATGGACAGCACCAAGGGTTTCGGCGTCGCCTTGGCCAGCGTCATCACCACGGCGCTGGTGGGCGATTTCTTGCTGATGCCTGCACTGATCCTGTGGCTGAAGCCCTTCGGCCGCGAAGGAGAGCGCGAACACATCGAGTCCGAGGCCCCACATCCCCTGCCCGCGCCCGTGTCACCGGTGGAGGTTCCCATAAGAGGAACCGACCCACGTTGGCGGCTGTGAAGATGTGATGCAGGGCGCTCACTCAGCTCCTGAATTGTGCAGAACGCCTTATCTGTCTACTTGCTCCGACTTGAGACAAGGCGTTTGAATGTACTATCAGCCCGCACTAGCCAATGCGCGTTTTCGGGCGCAGCGTGCTGGCCATGGTGCACACCCAGCTTGAGTGGCGTCGCGCTGCGACCAACCTAAGCAGCGTGACGGTCGGCGTGAACGCTGCAATACGACCGAGCGTTGCATTCATCAACCGCGAGCGGAGGTACACTGCCATCTTTTGGGTCGCTCTTGCGCAGCCGCCGCTCGCGATTACGCAGTAGTGGGGAACTCGCGGGCGTAGTCGCGTTGGTCTGGGAACGGGCGGCCCTCGAGGATCATCCACGACGCGCTGGCCGTAGCCACGGTCTTTCCGTTCGGACTCTTAACCTCGGCGTTGGTGACCGAGAAGGTGCGCCCCTTATGAACGACGCGACTGCGGGAGATCATCTTGCCTCGGTCCGGGGGAGCCGGTCGAACGAAGTTCACGGTCAAGTCCAAGGTGGCGTACGTGGTCCCCTTGGGCAGCGTTGTGTGGAGTGCCACCGCCATGGCATCGTGCGCGATGTTTGCAATTACGCCGCCGTAGACCATGCGGCCTGGGTTGCAGAGCCATTCACTATTTTCGACCGACATCGCGATGGCACCTTCGGCTACCTCGACCATCTCGTACCCGAACAAAGCGCCAATGGGCGTGCGTGTAGCCTCCCCGGATTTTAGGGCACGCGCCCACTCGAGTCCGCTCATCTCTTCCCAGACGCTCAGCGGAACGTTCGCCCCCTGCACCGAACGTAAATAGGGATCGGGAGTGTCGTACGTGGGTGCTTCGATTGCCTTGGCGACAAACGGCTCAGTCTCGAACGGCTTGATGTGCTGAATGAAACACCGGCTGGTGCCGTGGGCGATCAGGCGACCCTCGCCGTCTTCGACGTGCACTTCGGACAGGCCCACGGTCGGAGTTGTGTGGATCAACTTGGCCCTTGCCG
>JAUXFZ010000258.1 GCA_030622585.1 Myxococcales bacterium | reverse complement strand
CCCGAGCCTTCTTGCGCTCCTTGCGCCCCTTCTTCCGTTCCTTCTCCGAAGAGTGGTCGTTACCAGCTCCTTTGCCACGGTTACTCGGTTTGATGTTTGGTCGACCCTCGGGTACCTTCGGGATACGTGTAAAACGTAACCTGAACAAATCATCAGGTTTCTGCTTTCCCATCGAGGGGGATTCTTTCGGTATTCAATGGCGGCGGTTCTGACTCGGTGTCGACGACGAAGTGACCGAACCGTTTGATGTGGGCGGTCAAGTACGGGCTCAGCAGCGACAGCAGCGCGCAGGTTAGCGGGTTGCCATCCTCCGTGAGCCCCACCAGCACGTTGGTCAGGTCGGCAGTGTTTTGCAGCATCACGGCGTTTGCCACCAACGTCGTGTACTTGACCCGCTTCTCCTGCTCGACAGGGTCGCCCGATGTGATGAACTCGCCTCCAAAGCTGATCCAGTCGCAGAACGCGTTGAACGACTCGATCTTTGTGGTGGCGGTGTCGACGCGCCGTCGCAGCTCTCTGTCGGAGACGTACTCGAGCAAGTACAGCGTCCGGGCAACGCGACCCAGCTCACGAAACGCCCGATAGAGCGTGTTCTGGCGGCTGTAGGTGCCGAGCCTCTGCAGCAGCATCGATGGCATGACCTTGCCGGCCTGGATGGACAACACCACCTGCATCATGTCGTGCCAGTGGGTACGGATCAGTCGCCAATCGACAGTCCGGGTGAACAGCGGGTCGATGTGCTTGTATGCGACTCGACGATGCGGCCGGTAGAACGCGACATCGTTCCAGGTGCGCATCCGCGGCATCAGCTTGATGCCGAGTAAGAACGCAAGGCCGAACACGGGCTCGGATTGTCCCTGGGTGTCGGCGTGAACCGTGTCGGGCTGGAGCACCGAGGTGTTCTTCAACAGGCCATCGAGGATGTACACGGCCTCCCATACGCCGCAGGCGACGAAGTGACTGAACAACGCCACGTAGGTATCGCTGATGTGGTGATACGCGATGCCTCCGTAGGCACCGTAGCGGATGTGCTGCTCGCCCAAGAGGTTGTTTTCCCGTAGCTCCACGTGCGTACCGTCGGCGATAGCTGCGTCGCCGCTCCCCCAAAACCGGGGGAGCTCCAGGGTGGGCCATCGGCACGGTAGCTGCGCAAACGGCAATAGCTTCCGAAAAGCGTTTTAGACCTGGAAGTATTGGCGCAATTGGCATAGAAATGGGCTCCGTTGGGCCCGAGGCGGCCCAAAAAATTCCGGTTCCCTACATTCTCGGAAGTCCATCCCACAGAGAGGCCTCATGTCGTACCCTGTGCTCCGTTCGGACATTATCACCGACGAGCTCCGCGACCACTTCATCATCACCGCCGACGACAAGGAGTTCCTCCGGAGGGCAAGGAGCGATGCACATCGACTCGCGCTGGCCGTCTTGTTGAAAGTGTACCAGCGCCTTGGGTACGCCCCGCGCAAAAAGGACATCCCGCTCGTCGTTGTGCAATGGATTGCGGATCAGCTCGGGACCAAGCTAGCCCTCGTACGATCCAATCGAACCTGGAGCCACCACCACGGCCTCATCCGCGAGCACCTCAGTGTCCGCCAGCTCGGGAACGACGATGAGGGTGCGCTCATCGAGCACCTTGCCGGGTTTGCCGTGACAACGCCGGCGTCGAAGAAGCTCCTCGACCACGCCGTCGACTGGTGCCGCGCTCACAAGGTCGAGCTCCCTGCCGAAGGGACGCTTCGTCGCCTCACGGCCTCGGCGCGCAAGCAGTTCTTCGAGCGGCTCCACGCCGAGGTCTCATCGAGGCTCGACGCCGCCACCCGTCAATGCTTGGCGAGCTGCCTCGTTGATCGCAAGGACACAGACGGTGAGACCACCGTCTTCGACTGGATAAAGTCTTCCCCCGGCCGGGTGGGGCTGAAGACGATCCTCGACGAAGTTGCCAAGCTTCGGTTTATCCGCACGCTCAATATCGAGGAGAGCTTGGCGGCGATCTCCGATGAGGTAAGAAAGCTCCTCCGAGACCGTGCCCGCGCCGAGGGGGCTTCTCGCATGCGGGGGCATCCCCGAGCGGTGCGGTTGACTCTACTCGTCGCGTTGCTCGCGTCGCGCCGTGCCGAGGTAACCGACAACGTCGTCCGCGTGCTGCTCGAGCTCATTAGGAAGATGGAGCGCAAGGCCGACAAGGCTATAGAAAAGCAGCTCGTCCGCAACGTGCGCACGGTGTGGGGAAAGACGCAGTTACTCTACCGCGTCGCGCTGGCAGCCAAAGCCGATCCGGATGGAAGCGTCCGCGATGTCGTCTTTCCTATCGTTGGCGAGGAGGTAATTGAGCGTCTCGTCGAAGAGGCCACGGCGGAGGACTACGACGAAGCCAAGTATCGCGTCGTGCAGCGCAAGTACCTCGGCCACTACCGAAGGATGATGAAGCCCGTCCTCGACGCGCTCGTGTTCCGCTCGTACAACCCGGCGCACAAACCGCTGCTCCGCGGGCTTTCCCTCGTGCAGCGCCACCTTGCATCGAAGCACACCTATTATCCCGAAGACTCGGACGTCCCCGAGGAGCTCCTGACCGGCCAATGGCGCAACCTCGTCATCGATGAGCACGACGGCAACACCCGCTACACGAAGCACCCCTTCGAGGTATGTGTCCTTCGAAGGCTCGACAAAGCGCTGCGGTGCAAGGAGGTCTGGGTCGAGGGCGCCTACCGCTTCCGCAATCCCGCCGAGGATCTTCCAGCCGATTGGGAGACTCTCCGAGAGAAACACTACGCACGCTGTGGCATCCCTCTTGACGGAGCCTCGTTCCTCGACGGCATCCGCACCGAGATGCGGGATGCTTTGGAAGCATTCGACACGCACCTCGACGCTGGCGGCGGAGAGGTCACCGTGCGCCACCCCGGTGGGGGTGACCGCGGCGTCTTCCACGTACCTCCGCTCCCGCGACGGGCGGAGCGCCCGATCCTCGACGAAATCAAGAGTAGCGTCGTCCAGCGTTGGGGCGTGCTCGACTTGCTCGACATCCTCGTCGAGGCTGACCGGCACGCCAAGTTCACGCAACATTTCGAAACCTCCGGACAGCGCCAAATCTTGCACGCCGCCGCCGTCCGATCCCGTCTGCTCCTCGTCCTGTTCAGCCTCGGAACTAATCTCGGCCTGAGGAGGATCCACGCAGCCGCGCAACCCGGCTGCAGCTATGACGACTTACGCTATTTCCGCAGCCGTTACGTGACCGCCGACGCGGTCAGAAAGGCGAACGTCGACCTCGTCAATCGCATTCTCGACGTCCGCAGCCGACGCGTCTGGGGCGAGGGGACCAGCAGCGCATCCGATGGCAAACACCTCGGCGCCTGGGACCACAACCTCACGGCAAAGTACAGCCCACGCCACGGAAGCACGGGCGTGATGGCCTACTGGCACGTCGAGACCAACGCCACGTGCATCTACTCGACACTCAAGCCTCCGTTGTCATCGGAGGTGGCAGCGATGGTCGAGGGCCTCATCCGCCACGACACCGAGATGCGGGTCGAGCGCAACTTCGTCGACTCCCATGGTCAGAGCGAGGTTGCGTTCGCCTTCGCGCGATTCCTTGGCTTCGAGCTGCTCCCGCGCCTCAAGCGCATCAAGCACGAGCGGCTCTATCTGCCCGACAAGGGCATCCGCGACCGCTACCCGCACCTCACCGATATCTTCGCGGCCGATCCCATTCGCTGGCAGCTCATCGAGGAGCAGTATGACGAGATGGTGCGCCACGTCGTCGCGGTGAAAGACGGGACCGCGCCCATCGATTCGATCCTCCGGCGCTTCAGTCGCTACAACCGGACGCACCCGACGTACAAGGCGCTCACGCAGCTCGGCAAGGCGCTCAAGACGACGTTCCTCTGCCGCTACCTGTCGAGCCTCGATCTGCGCCAGGAGGTCCACGAAGGACTCAATACAGTCGAGAGCTGGAACGCCGTCACCGACTTCATCTTCTACGGGCGTAAGTCGGAGGTCTCGACGAACGATCCCGAACAACAGGAGCTCGGCATTCTCTGCCTCCAGCTCCTGCAGAACGCCGTCATTCTCACTAACACGGTGATGATCGAGCGCGTCCTCAACGAAGAGGGGCTTCTCGGACGGATGGACGACGAGGACCTCCGCGCCCTCACGCCGTTGTTCACCGCGAACGTGAACCCCTACGGCGATTTCACCCTCGACCTCGACAAGCCGTCGTTCCTGGAGGCGGCATGACGAGGAGGACCAAGGAGCGAACGACTCCCAAAAAGCTCGCGCAACGTCTGGCGCGCATCATCCGCAAGGAACGACCCGACTACCACTACCTCAAGAAGGTCTTCGTCCACATTCGTGACGAACTTGATCTCACGGGAGGGCCACCTCTGCCCAAGAAGCTCCCCGAGCTCCTCACGGACAAAGAGGTGACAAGATTCTACGAGGCCGTGTGGAGCGCCGCCGACCGAACCCACGTCGTCATGATAAAGCTCTTGCTCTACACGGGCATTCGCAACTCCGAGCTCGCCAACCTCGAGATCGACGACGTCGACCCCGACGCCACGACCATCCGCATCGACCAAGGCAAGGGCAACAGGGACCGCTACGTCCCGTTTCCGAAGAGTTTCCGCGGCGAGCTCGCGCAATACATGGACAACCAAAAAGTAAGAAAGGCCCGTTACCTCTTCGAGACCAACCGCCTCGACAAGTTCACGACGAGGTGGATTCGCGCCATCATAAAGCGCTACGCAGACAAGGCCGGCATCGACAAGCGCATCTACCCCCACCTCTTCCGGCACCAGCTCTTGACCCACCTCGCCAAGAAGGGGGTCGTCGATGCCAAGCTGCAGATCATCAGCGGTCACGGGGCGCGTAAGAGTCTCGAGGTCTACCAAGAGCTCGGCCTCGTTGACGTTGCCGAGGAGTATCAGGAGGCCAT
>JAUXFZ010000218.1 GCA_030622585.1 Myxococcales bacterium | reverse complement strand
CCCAAACGTACAAGCGGGTGCTGCAGCAGGACTCCGGACACCTTGCTGCGGTCCACGCGTGGCAGCGCTCTGCGGCGCGCGCGCACAGACCTCGAGAGCTCCTCGAGGCGCTCGACTACGAGGTCGAGCTGACCGTCGAGCGGGACCGGCTCGTCGCGCTCCTGCACCGGGCCGGAGAAGTGCTCGATGAGCAGTTGGATGACCGCGACGAAGCCATCGCCCGATACCGTCGCGCCCTCGATAAGGACCCTCGTCACGTGCCGACGCTCTCGAGCCTAGGGCGCATCTACTACGCGGCGGGGCGCTGGAACGACCTGCTCGACATCTACGGCCAGGAGCTGAAGCTCACCTCGGCCAAGAGTCGGCGAGTCGCCCTATTGCAGAAAATGGCCGAAATCTCTCGGGACCGCCTCGGCAGCGACGAGAACGCGCTTCGGTATCATCGCGAGGCGATCAAAGTCGACGCCGCCCACGCGCCATCCCTTCAGGAGCTTGCGCGCCAATTGCGCGAGCGGGGCGATTGTGAAGAATTGGTCGACGTCTTGGAGCTCCAGCTTCGCAACTCCGGAGCTCCCCGACTCCGCGCACGCGCGGCATTTCTCCTCGGCCAGGTGTACGAAGAGCACCTCGATGACCGAACCAAAGCGGTAGCGTCCTACGAGGCGGCGGTTGCGGCAGACACGGGCTATCGACCCGCCATCGACGCGCTCGCCCGGGTTCGGGCCGAAGAGCACGATTGGACCCATCTCCTCGCGGATCTCGAACGCGAGCTAAAGCTTACCGAGGAGCCCACGCAGCGCATCGCCTTGTTTGCGCGAAAGGCACAGGTGCTGGAGCGGCAGGACAAGCACCGTCAAGCGATCCAGGCATGGGAAGACGTGCTTGCCGTCGACTCCAAGCATCTCGGCGCTCTGCTCGCGCTCGAACAGCTGCATCGTCAGGTCGGTGCATGGGAGTCGTTGTGCGCCGTGTACTCCACGCAGGCCGAAGTGTTGGAAGACTCCGCTGGCCGTGTTTCGGCCCTCTACGAGCTCGCGCGCCTGTTGGAGCATCAGGGACTCGGACAATACGACGACATCGTCGAGGCATACCGGCGCGTCCTGGAGGTGATCCCCACAGACCTCGGGGCCCTGCTCGAGCTCGAGCGATTGGCAACGGGTCAACGGGATGCAGGTCTCCTGCGGGACATCGACACCTTGGTCGCGAAGTCCGCCCACGACCCGGCGGTCGTGGCGGCACATCGCGCGCGTTTGGCCGAGCTCGTGGAGGGTGAACAGGACACGGAGGCGATCGAGCAGTTCCGCGCGGCGGCGATCGCCGACCCGCATCATATCGGTGCGGCGCACGGACTCACACGCGTGGCCCAGGAAACCGATGACCCCGCCGCGCTCGTCGACGCCCTTCGCCGTGAGGCCGAAGCAGAGCGTGACGCGAAAGCCGCGTCCGAGCTCCTGGTGCAAAGCGCGGTGGTCCGTCTCGAGCGCATCGGGGACCACGACGGCGCCCGGAGGGATTTCGAGCAGGCGCTCGAACTATGGCCAGACTCTGTTGGGGCGGCCGACGGCCTCACCGACGTGCTCACGATAGACGCAAGCTGGTCTCACCTCGTCGATCGACTCTCTCAGGCCGCGTCAGGTGCTCGCTCCGTCGACAGGGCGAGCGCGCTTTGGCTTGCGGTGGCGCGGGTGCAGAGCGAGGAGCTCGGGGAGCTGCCGGCCGCGATACGAACGCTGCAACGGGTCCTCAAGGTGGAGCCTCGTCAGCTCGATGCGTTGGAACGGCTAGCGCGCCACTTCGAAGCCAATCGGTCGTGGCACGAAGCGGCTGCGACGATGGAACAGTTGCTCGCCGCGGCGCCCGAGAACACACGCGTGCACCGGGTCCTGCTCGGCCTGGCCCGCTTGTACCGCGAGCGACTGAACATGCCGGACCGGGCACTGCGGCACGTCGAGGCGGCCCTGGCATCGGAGCCGACGCATTCGGTGGCGCTACAAGAGCTTTCGTTGGTGCACGAAGCGCTTGGACAGTTGCCGGAGGCCTTGCAGGTTGCGCGCCATCTGCTCGATGCGAGCGAGGGCCAGGAACGTGGGGACGCGCTCGTTCGCCTCGGGCAACTCGAACACGCCGCCGGCGACGGGGATAACGCCAAGAACGCTCTGCGCCGTGCGGTGGTGCTCGATGGGCCGAGCAGTAACGCGGCGCGCACGCTCGAAGATTTGTGCGAGAGTCCCGACGATTGGCGTGGCTACGCGGAGGCCCTCGGCAACCATAGCGCCGCCGACGAAGGGGCACGGGTGACCACCGCCCTCGAGGTCGCGCGGATCTTGTCCGACCACTGTCGCGATGAGCACGCGGCGATCGCTGCGCTCCGAAACGGCCTCGAGGAGGGAGCGGACAACGCCGACCTTCGGCGCGAGCTGGCGGTCCGCCTACGCGCGCGCGGCGAGCAGGCCGCGGCTGTCGAACAACTCCAGGCGGCGCTCTCAGGGGACGCACTTCGGCAGGATCTCTGGCGCGAGCTAGGCGTCACCTATCAAGCCGGAGACCGCTTGCGAGAGGCGCGATTGGCGACTCTGCCCCTGCTCGCGGTCGGCGCGGATGACGAGGAGGATCGGTCGCGGGCCGCGTCCGTCGAGCCTTGGCCTGCTCGTGTTCGGCCGAGGTCGCTTCTAGGATCGGTGCTCGACCAACTCGGGACGCCACGCGCGGAAGATACGGCAGCCGGCGCGCTACTGGCCGCACTGAGCCCCGCTCTCGCCAAGTTGTACCCGCCGGAGCTCGAAAGCTACGGGCTCGCGACGCGAGATCGCCTCCCGACCGAAGCCAACCATCCGCTCCGCGAGATCGCGAACCGAATCGCAGCTGCGCTCGGCGTCCGCAGTTTCGATCTGTTTCTGCACCGCGTCCGCAACCGAGGCATCACGATCGAGTTCGGGATTCACCCGGCGGTGCTCGTACCAGCGAGCATCATGGAGCGAGATCCGTCCACGCAAGCGTTCCTGCTAACCCAACCGATGACGCAGATCGCGCGCGGTTATCACGCAGTCGAAAAGCTCACTCCCCGGGAGCTGGATGTCCTGCTGGCGTCAGCGGCGCGGACCGTGAAACCGGACTTTGGCACAGGCCTGACCAGCGAAGAGTTCCTGAACGAGCAGACGCGACGCCTGCAACGCGCGATCCCGCGGCGCGACCGCAAGCTCGTGCGCGACACCGCCCTCGCCTACTCCCAAGCGAACAGGGTGCAGTTTGACCGGTGGGTCAGGGCCGCACAACGAACCGCCGTGCGCGCGGCGCTCCTCGTCTGCGATGACCTCGAGCCACTCGTGCAAGACCTGCAGAACCGAATCGCGCCCGAGCGGAAAGCCGAAGGGGAAACGTTCGAGACTCATCCGGCCTACGCCGAAGCGCTGAAGTTCTGGGCGTCCCCCGCAGCGATGCACCTTCGCGAGCACATGGGGCTGCTCTCTCCTCGCTAGCCGCTGGCGTGCGTGTGCCGGTCGATCCGGTACACCGCCGAACCAAAAGCAACCCCGATGACGATGAGCATGGCCAGCCCCGAGTAGAAGGCGGGACTCGCGAAAAACGGGACGAGTCCGTAGTCGCGCGTGAACTGTCGGTACGACCCGACTACGGAGAGTCGCGTCCATGCGAGCGGCCACACGGCGACTGCAATGAGAAGCGCGCCAAGGGCGATGCGACGGGCGGCCACGTTGCGCGAAGCCCTGCAAAATGTCGCGCCGAGCACGAAGCCCATGAACGCGGAACAGAGCAGGAACAAGACGACGAGCAGGCCCCACAGCCAGGTAGCGTGACCCGTGTCGACCCAATAAAAGAGAAACCAGTCGCCGTGAAATACGTAGAAGTAGATAGCTGTTGGCAAGAGGACGAAGCCAACGAAGAGCGCGAAGGCGAGGAAGGCCTCCATGCGCCACACCGGGTCTGAGCTATGGCGAACCTCGTCGAGGCCCGCGTAGGCCGAGAGAGCGCCCGTGGCGATAGCGATGAACAGCAGGAAAAATAACGGCAAAGTGTTCCCCAAAGAGAGGCTACGTCCCCGGTTCGTGGACGGTCAACCAAACGAGCACCATAGTTCGGGTATGCGCAGGGGTGCACGGGTCGGTTTGGCAGGGTTTGTTGCGGCTTTCATGCCGCAGGCGCATGCGTCCGCCGACACGCTGACCGAGCTCACAGCGCCGTTCGCGACCGCCCTCGAAGGCGGAAGTTACCTGGGCGCACTGGGACTGATCTTCGTAGCAGGGTTGGCGACCTCGCTGACTCCCTGCGTGTATCCGATGATCGCGATCACCGTCAGCGTGTTCGGCGCAAGAAAGGCGGAAAGCCGCGCCCGGGCGGCACTCCTCTCGACCTCATTCGTGTTGGGCATTGCTGCGTTGTTCACGCCACTCGGTGTGGTTTCCGCGTTGACCGGGAGCGCCTTTGGAAGCGCTCTGGCGAGCCCCTGGGTGGTCGGGACGCTTTCGGCCTTGTTCGCTGTGATGGCGTTGAGCATGTTCGGGCTATTCGACCTCGCCTTACCCTCCGCGCTACAGAACCGTCTTGCGCAGGCGGGCGGCTTCGGCTTGAGGGGCGCGTTCGTCCTCGGTTTCGTCAACGGGCTCATCGCGGCTCCGTGCACCGGACCTGTCCTCGCAGTGCTGCTGACTTGGGTGGCGACGACCGGCAACGTTGCGTTCGGCGCGTTGGCCTTGTTCATCTACGCGATAGGTATCGGCGTGCTGTTCTGGTTCGTGGGGACGTTTGCCGTGACGCTTCCGAAGTCGGGGCGATGGGTCGAGTGGAGCAAGAGCGCTTTTGGCATCGCGATGCTCGCACTCGCGTTCTACTACTTGCGCGGTGTGTTGCCCTACCCTCGTCCGGCGGTGCGGGACGAGGTGTGGCTCGCCGTGGCATTCGGATTGCTGGCAGGCGGCGTCATCGTGGGCGCGATTCATTTGTCCTTCAAAAGCAACGCCTGGGGAGCGCGGATTCGCAAGGCGATCGGTGTCACCGCGTGCGTCGCGGGTGTCCTCGGAATCGTGGGCTGGGCCGAAGCTCTACCGCCGGGCGCGCATATCGGCTGGGTCGAAGACTTCGAGGTTGGCAAGAGCCAAGCGTTGGCCGAAGAGCGTCCCATGCTGGTGGACTTCGGCGCCGATTGGTGCGGCGCATGCCAGGAGCTCGAGCGCGACGTGCTGAGCGATCCGCGGGTCGTCGCCGAGGCGCGGAGGTTCGTTGCGGTTCGAGTCGACCTCAGCACCGACAAGGCCACCGACGACGAATGGGCATTG
>JAUXFZ010000198.1 GCA_030622585.1 Myxococcales bacterium | reverse complement strand
CTTCGCAACAGGCGACCTAAAGCCCATCATCGACGAGGTCCTCCCAATGACCGACGTTCAGGCGGCCCATCAACGAATGGATGCCAACAAGACCTTCGGCAAGCTGGTATTGAGCTGGTAGCCCCGACTCGCGGTTCGGCGGTTCGGCAGTTAGAGTTTGAGGGCGCGTTTTACGTAGTTGGGTAGGGCGAAGACTGCTTGGTGGAGGTCTTCGTTGTACGCTTTTGAACCTTCTACGATGGCTGCTTGGCGTTCCGGAATCGGCCGCAGGGGTTCGCCGGTGTTGGAGCACCAGGTCCAGCTCCAGGTTCCGGTGCCGTAGAGCGGGACGGGGCCCAGGTACGGGTGAACCTCGGAGAATAGGCGCCGGAGCTTGTGTTGGATGTCGACGAACATGTCCATCATCAGGAGAGGTGACTCGCTTTGCAGTGCCATGACGCCGTCGGGGGTAAGCATGCGTCTGCAATCTGCGTAGAAGCTTTCGTCGAACAGCACTGCACCTGGACCGACCGGGTCGGTTCCGTCGAGCAGGATGACGTCGTACGGAGCGTCGGTGCTCTTGTTCACGTACTCGATGGCGTCGATGAAACGGACCTCGAGGCGCGGGTCGTTCCAGGCGGTTCCGATGCCGGGCAGGTGTTGTTTCGACGCGTTGACCACCATCTCGTCGATCTCGATCATCACGCATTGCTGCACGTCCGGATGCCGAAGCACCTCGCGGACGGTGCCACCGTCACCACCACCGATGACCAGCACCCGCTCGATGCTTGGCGCGGTCGTCAACGCGGGGTGCGTCAGCATCTCATGATAGAGGAACTCGTCGTACTCGCTCGTCATGAAGACGTCGTCGATAATCAGAACTCGCCCGAAGCCGACCGTGTCGATGACCTCTATTTTTTGGTATGGGCTCTGCCCCGAAAACAGCGTCTCCTTGGAGAGGAGCCCGAGCCGCGTGTGGCCGTGAAAAATCTCGTCGTACCAAAGTCCCATCGGTACCCCGCTAGAGGCTCAGCTGAAGTTGTCCCTCGTGTCCGTCTTGCCGGGCATCGAGCTCGAGGGGTCGTCGCTGCTGGGCCAACAATAGCTCGGTGCCCTGGTGTCCGAGGGCCGCTTCGGCAGAGCTCCGCGCAAGCTGCGCAGAGTTGTTGGTTTCGGAAAGGTGCATCAGCACGACGCGCCGCGGGGCATGTGTCAGTGCGGCCAACAAGTCGCCGGCCTCGCCGTTCGACAGGTGACCAAGCGACCCACCCACGCGTCGCTTCAGCGCTTCGGGGTAGGGCCCCATCGCGAGCATGTCGGGATCGTGGTTGCTCTCGAGCAAAAGCGTTTCGCATTCACCCAGGAAACCTTCGAGCCCCTCGGGAACATGCCCGAGGTCAGTCACCAGCCCCACGCGGGTCCCCTTCGTTTCAAAAACCAGCGCGACCTGCGGCGCGTCGTGTGGCAGCGAGCTTGAATGGATCGTGATGTCGCCGACCACCAGGGGGCGGCCCACGGTGAAGGGATGGGCTTGCACGGTAGGCCGCAAGCGGATCGAGGCGATCGTTGCCTCGCTGGCGCGGATCGGACAGTCGAACCGTGTTGCGTAAGTGGACGCGTGCGCCGCGTGGTCGGTGTGGCTGTGGGTCACGATGACGGCTTCGACGTTGTTCGGTGCGTCTCGACCAAGTGCGGTGAAGCGCTGAACGAGCTTGCGGTGCGAGAGCCCCGCGTCGACCAAGACGCTTGTCGTCCCGGACTCCAAAAGAAGCGCGTTCCCGTCGCTCCCGCTCCCCAGAATCGTCACCCGCACGAGAAACTAAGAGCACAGGCGCGATCGCTTGGCAAGACTCTTAGCTTGCAACCGTGGCTTTTAGGCGCGAGAGTTCGGCCGTGGGCGACACGGAATTGGAGTACGACAGTGTTCTGCTGGTGTCCTTTGGGGCGCCGGAAGAACGCGCGGACGTCATGCCGTTCCTCGAGAACGTAGCGCGTGGCAAGAGCATTCCTGCGGAGCGGCTCAAGGAAGTCGCCGAACGCTATAACCACTTCGACGGGAAGAGCCCGCTCAACGACGAAAACCGTGCGTTGATCGCGGCGCTCGAAGAAGAGCTTCGCAGCCACGACATCGATCTCCCCGTCTATTGGGGCAACCGCAATTGGAACCCGTTCATCTCGGATGCGATTCGCGAGATGCGGGACGACGGTAAGAAACGCGCGCTCGGCTTCTTCACATCGGCGTACAGCAGCTACAGCGGGTGTCGACAGTACCTGGAGAACATCGAGGCAGCGCGTGGAGACATCGGCGACGGTGCCCCGGTCGTGGACAAGTTGCGCGCTTTCTACAATCACCCGGGCTTCATCGAGGCCAACGTCGACCGTCTGCTCGCGGCCCTCGAGACCTTGCCCAAGGAGCGTCGTGAATGTGCCCGCGTGGCCTTCACCGGGCACAGTATTCCGGTCGCGATGGCCGAGACCTCCGACTACGCCGAGCAACTCGAAGAGACCGCCCGCTTGATCGCAGAGGGTGCCCGCCATGAGCGTTGGCAGTTGGCCTATCAGAGCCGCACAGGGGCGCCTCATGTTCCGTGGCTGGGTCCGGACATCCTCGAGCACCTCGACGCTCTATCCCAGATCAAGGTGAAGGACGTGGTCGTCGCCCCGATCGGCTTCTTATCGGACAACATGGAAGTGATTTGGGACCTCGATCGCGAGGCACGGGACTACGCCAGCGAGCTTGGGATCACGCTGACCCGGGCGCCCACCGTGGGGACGCATCCGGCGTTCGTGTCGATGATTCGAGAGCTGATTGAGGAGCGCCTGGGCAAGGTCACGGCGCGCCAAGCCTTGGGCAAACGCGGCCCCTATCGCGATGAGTGTCCGCCCGACTGCTGTCAGTACCAACCGCGCGTGTCACGGCCGCCCGACGCGGGTTGAGCGCCCTACGCGCATCCGGCCTATTCCGGGTCTTTGGACGATGGGGTTCGCTTCATCATGTTCGCCTGCACAGCCTCGGTTTGATTCGGGCTTCCGAGCAGGGCGACCTGAAGCGCCGTTTCGAGCTTGAGCGCGCCGGCCCGTGGCAGGCCCGGCGCATCTCGGAAGAGCGCCTTGCCGGCACGGATGGCGTGGGGCGACTTCGCGGCGATCAGCTTGGCCGTGTCGATCGCGTCCGCGAGCGGGTCTTCCGACACTTTGGTAGCCAGCCCCAGCTCGACCGCTTCCGTGCCAGACACCATGCGCCCCGTGAAGGTCAGCTCCTTTGCGACGTCGAGAGGCACGAGCCTGAGCAACGTTTGCGTGATGCTCATATCGGGGATCAAACCCCACTTGATCTCCATGACCGAGAACTGAGCGTCCGCGGTGACGTAGCGAAGGTCCGCGCCCAACGCGATCTGGAGGCCGCCGCCGAAGGCGAAGCCGTGAACTGCTGCGATGACCGGCACTTTCACCTCTTGCCAGACCCACGCAGCACGCTGGGCCATGTTGGCCGGGCTATCGTCGCCGCGCGCGAGTAGCTTTTTCATCAAGTCGGGAGAGCCCATGAACGACGCGAAATCGAGCCCAGCGCAGAAGGCCTTCCCTTCGCCGTGCAGCACGACCGCTCGGATGCTGTTGTCTGCGATGATCCGATCGCCCGTGTCGATGAGGCCCTCGAACATGTCTGCGTCGAGCGCGTTGCGTTTTTCGGGGCGCGACATGCGAACGGTCGCGACGGCGTTGTCGATGATGAGCTGGACTCGGTCGGACATGCGGGCTCCCTAGGTGAAAACGACGGTCTTGTTGTCGTAGACCAGGACGCGATCGTCAAGGTGCCAGCGCACGGCGCGGGCCAACACCAGTTTTTCGAGGTCGCGTCCTTTGCGCACGAGGTCTTGCACCGAGTCGCGGTGCGAGCTCCGCACGACGTCCTGCTCGATGATCGGGCCCTCATCGAGGTCTGCCGTCGCATAGTGGGCAGTTGCACCGATTAGCTTCACGCCTCGCTCGAACGCCCGGTGATACGGTCTGCTGCCCATGAACGCCGGCAGGAACGAATGATGGATGTTGATGACATGGCCCTCGAAGCTCTTCAGAAAATCATCGGTGAGGACCTGCATATATCGGGCGAGCACAACCAGCCCGACGTCGGCCGCTCTCAGCAACTGCAGCGCGTTGTCCTCTTGGGCGCGCTTTGTCTCTTTGCTGATCGGCAAGTGGTGGAACGGGACCCCGAACTGATCCGCGACTGGCCGAAGGTCAGGGTGGTTGCTGATGATTATCGAGATGTCGGTAGAAAGCTCACCGGCGCGTTGTCGCAGCAGCAAATCGTACAGGCAATGGTCGTACTTCGACACGAAGATGGCGGTCTTCGGGCGATGGAGCCCGTCCGCGATGCGCCAACTCATGGAAAAGCGATCCGCGACCTCAGAGATTGCCGCCTCGAGGCTCGTGCGATCGGTGTGCAGCTCGGAGAGGTCGAACTTGATCCGTTGAAAGAACTGCCCAGCGACCGGGTCGGTATGTTGGTCGGAGTCGAGGATGTTGGCGCCGTGCCCATAGAGCAGCTGCGCCAGCGCAGCGACGAGGCCTTTGCGATCGGGGCAGCAGACGAGCAGCGTTGCGGTTTCTTCCACAGCCTAGTGTTTAGCCGTTGAGGAGCCGATCGGCCAGCAGCGGCTCGGCTACCTGCTCAGGCGCTCCATCGCTTCGCCGAAGATGTAGACGAGTTGTAGCACGCCGGCTGCGGCGCCCAGCACGGCCCCAGCGGCGATGAGCTTCCACTCGTCCTGCTGGAACGCGGGTCTCAGGACCCCTTCGTAGCTTTCGCGATCGAGTGCCTTCATCCGCCGTTCGAGCTCTCCTTGAAGGTCCACCGACTCAGCGGCGAACGTGTGAAAGAATCCGCCAGGCTTCGGCCATTCGGTTTGGATGCGCTCGAGCATCTCGGCCCGCAAGGCGGGACGCTTCTCCTCCGGCACGATGAGATTGGCCATCGGATGAGCCTCATATTTTGCAATCAGAGCGCCGATGCGACGCTCGACGATTGCGTTCATCCGTGCGGATCCGTCGCCATCCATGACGGTGGCCACGATGTTGTCGGCGTTGAGTACACGCGTTGCGACCGTCCTGCCGAACGCTTCAGCTACCTCGTTCTGACGTTTGTGGAACAAGCCTTGCACCGTCATGGGCCCAATCTTCAGCGGGTCACGGGGGAAGAACACCAGCTTGAGTGCGATCCAGTTAGTCAGGTATCCGACCAAGAACCCGGCCGCCGGCAGGATCCAGGACGCCGGGTAAAGAACCCAGATGAGCATCTGGAAGACACCAAAGAGAAAGCCGAAGTAGAGGCCCGAGCGTTCGATGAACTTGAATTCTTGGCGGCCGACTTCGTAGAACATTTCGCCCATGAGCCCCTTGTGGCGCTCCATGGCTTCGAGAACCGTCTTCTCGATGTCCATGATGCTGTCGATGTCGTCCGCCATGTCCATCGCGATCGCGCGCGAGACCTCGATGACTTCGGTGCGGACATGTTCGCGGACTTTGTCCTGCATGAACTCGCCCGCGTTGTCCCACATCGCCTTGGCGTGCTTGTTGGCCACCTCGTCGATCACCTGTTCGGTTACATCGTCGATGACGACACCGAGCTTCCCGG
>JAUXFZ010000281.1 GCA_030622585.1 Myxococcales bacterium | reverse complement strand
GGCGGCCGAGTGTCCAAGCGGCATCAGCGTACTGTTCGAGCGCCGCGGCCACGATGGGTTTCGGGGCGTTCATTGCAGCGCGCAGCGCATCGAGCTCTGCCAGCGCTTCGTCGGCGCGTTCCGTGCGCGCCAGAGCACCCACCAACGCCGCATGGGCCCGCGGCTCGTGTTCGTCGATTTCCAGGATCGCACGGCAGGTTTCGATCGTGCGGATATCGTCGCGAGCGGCAGCATCGCCCGAGAGGTGGGCTCGCAGCTTCGCCAGCTCGTGCGGGCATACCGCTGAGAAGATACTCGGCCGCGCCAGCGCCACTTCCGCGATGCCACGCTCCTGAGGGGTGACGGGGACCTCCTGGAGATACAGATGCCACTCGGATTCGAGCTCATCCAGGCCGTCGACCGCCCCGTCGCGATAGGCTTCGAGCAACCCGTCCATCCCCCGGGTAGCGACCAAGAAGCGCATGAGCGATCCCGCCGACATGTACGCACGGCGCGCGGGGAGGGCACTGAACTCAACGTTCATCACCGTGCTAGCCGCGGGGAGCTCGTCGCGGTCCATCATGATTCGCGACCACTGGTCCGGGTCGAGGTCGTCGCGCAGATCCCAGGCAAGGGCCACGGCCGCGCCTTCGACGATCCCCGGGTTCGGAATCAGCCCTCCGAACGTCGCCGCGACGGCGAACGGGCCCCGGCCGACCTCGCCCAGAACGGCGTGCACAATCTCGTGTCCGAGCACCGGATGCGGCCAGCCCGACATCTGCAGATAGACCTCGCGGCGCCAGGGCTTGGCGATCAGGGTGCGTCCGACCCCGATGAGGTCCTTCTTCTCGTTCTGATTCCGAAAGAAGTAGGCCGTCACTGGTTCGGTGGATGACAGTCCTACGAGCCTCCGTATGCGTTCGACGTGGAAGTCGCAGTCTTCGAGCAGACGCTTGGCGTCTTCGGGCCGCGTCTCACGTGGCATGTGCACGACGCAATGCCGCCCCTGCTCGGTCTTGCCGAGCCGCTCGATCAAGTACTCGTCGCTCACCCAATGACCAAGGTGATCGCCGTGCCAATACGATGCCGCGACGACTCCCAGAGCACCGGCCGAGACGATGACCGCGCCGAGGTAACGGCGACCCCGACCCCGCAGATCGAGCGTCCCAGAGGCGGGGTCCCACAAGGCGTCGAACAGCACGCTGAGCGAAAGGAGGGCCACGAGCATCGTGGCGCGATAGGTGAGGTAGCGGGTCGGGATCTGGACGAGGTCGTCGTAGATCGCGCCTGGGAAGTAGCCAGCAAACGCGCCGAACACATAGACGGTCGGCGTCGCGTAGAATGCCCACACCCCAAGCAATCCGGCCCCGACGGGAACCGAGGCCGCAATCCAAGGGGAGAGGCGCGGCCGCTTTGCCGATGCGGCGACCCAGACACCCACGCACGCCGCGAGCGCGCAGCCGACTGCCGGTCCCAACACCATGAAGGCCAGACCCTCGCCCGGGGCGCACTGCCGGCTCGAGAACGAGCTCAGCGCGAGCAGGGCGAGCGGGATCGACCAGATCAGCAACCCGGCGCCGATCGCGCGAAGCATGAGATCGATGCCACGTGTGCCTCGGTGCTGCTCGGTATAGCTGGCCGCGGTGGCTGCGACCCAAGGCGGAAGCAGCAGCCCGAGAGCGAGCGCGCTCTCGACGCCATGCACCGCGAGCAGTGGAATGAACGCGAGCGCGACACCCGCGATGGTCGCGAACGCGGCACTCAACCGGAACGTCAGCAACTTCGTCACGAACTATTGGGCAGCGGCGGGCGCGCCCCCCGGGTGCTGAGCCGCGTCGAGCGCCGCGACCAGGCCTAGCACCTCGTCGACCCGGGAGATCAGGCAGATCTCGAGGCCTTCGCGGACCTCATCGGGTACCTCGGCCAGGTCCGGCTCGTTTCGTTGCGGCAAGAGGATCCGGGCCAACCCAGCTCTATGCGCCGCAAGGCACTTTTCCTTGATGCCACCGACCTCGAGCACGTTACCTCGAAGGGTGATCTCGCCGCTCATGGCGACGTCCGGCCTTACCTTCATCTCGGTGAGCAGTGAAGCCAACGCGACGAACAGTGGGATGCCTGCGGCGGCGCCATCCTTGGGAACCGCCCCGGCCGGCAGGTGCACGTGAATGTCCGTGTGGCTGACGAAATCTTCGGCGAGGCCCAGCTCCCGCGCGCGCGCGCGCACGAACGTAAACGCTGCTGCCGCCGACTCTTTCAAGACGTCACCCATGTTGCCGGTGAGGTGGAGCTTGCCCGTGCCGGGCATGCGAGTGGCCTCTACGAACAGAAGGTCACCCCCGGCGGGAGTCCACGTCAGGCCGGTCGCGACACCTGCCCTGGCGATTCGTTCCGGCGCCTGCCGTTTGACCTTTGCGGCGCCGAGTACGCTTTCGATAAACGGAGGATCGGCCAGTATCGATAGATCCTCACCCTGCGCGAGTCGCACGGCGACCGCGCGGCACACGGCGGCGGCTTGTTGCTCGAGCTTTCGGACGCCTGCTTCGTGCGTGTAGGAGTCGATCAGCAGGTCGATGGACTCATCGGAGAAGTCTAGGCGCTCCGGAGAAAGGCCGTGCTCGCTGAGTTGGCGTGGGATCAGGAAGTCGCGCGCAATCGCGAGCTTTTCGCGCGGCGTGTACCCGGCGATCTCGATGACCTCCATGCGGTCGAGCAACGGAGCCGGGATCGTGCTCTTCTGGTTGGCCGTCGCGATGAACATCACCTTACTGAGGTCGAATGGTGCGTCGATGTAGTGGTCGGTGAACTGGTGGTTCTGCTCCGGGTCGAGCACTTCGAGCAGCGCGCTCGACGGATCGCCGCGCTGGTCGGCTCCAAGCTTGTCGATCTCATCGAGGACCATCACCGGGTTTCTTACGCCTGCCTTCTTCAGCCCCGAGAGGATGCGCCCAGGAAAGGCGCCAACGTAGGTTCGGCGGTGCCCGCGCACCTCGGCTTCATCAGAAACGCCACCGAGCGAGACGCGGACAAAAGCCCTGCCCGAAGCGCGGGCGATCGAGCGGCCGAGGGACGTCTTGCCGACGCCCGGCGGGCCAACGAAGCATAGAATGGGCGCACGCCCGTCGCGCCGAAGCTTGCGGACCGCGATGTGTTCGACGATTCGGCGCTTGGGTTTCTCGAGGCCGTAGTGGTCTTCGTCGAGGACTCGGCGCGCCTGCAGTACGTCGAGCCGGTCTGGGCTCATCTTCGCCCACGGCAGGTCGGCGAGCCACTCCACGTAAGTATGTGCGACCTGGTACTCGCTGCTCGCCGCGTTCATGTTGGTCATGCGCCGAAGCTCTCGTTTTGCGGCCGCCTCGGCCTCGGCCGGGAGGCGCCCAAGTGCGATTCGCTCGCGGAGGTTGTCGATGTCGTCTTCATCGACGTCGGTTTCTCCGAGCTCTCGGCGGATCGACTTGAGCTGCTGTCGGAGGAGGTACTCGCGCTGAGAGCTCGACATCTCCTCTTCGACCATGGTCGAGATCTCTTGCTTGACCCGGAGCACCTCGTTCTGGCGATTGACCTGATCGAGCACCATTCGGACTCGTTCCCGGATGTCGAGCGTCTCCAACACTTTTTGTTTGGACTCGTTCGAAACCGGCAGGTTCGACTCGATGAGGTCAGCGAGCGCGCCCGGCTCGCGGACGTTGTCGAGAATGTGCAGTGACTCGCGCGACGCGGTCGGCAGTTCGTGGAGCAGTTCGCGGGCCGATTCACGGAGGTGTGCGGCGAGCGCCTCGATCTCGACGTCGACGGCCGGCGTCTCGTGGTAGCGATGCACGCGCGCGCGCATCGTTGGGTGGCGGCCGAGAGCTTCATCGATGCGCATACGACTCACGCCTTGCAGCACGACGCTGTATTGCCCCGAGTTGAGCCGGATGACCTTCAAGACGCGGGCAATGGTGCCAGTGTGATAGACCTGATCGAAGGTCGGGTCCTCCACCTCGGCCCTGTGTTGCGTCACCACTCCGATTGCGGGGCGGTCGCCCCCGCAAGCTTCTTCGATGAGCCGCACCGAGCGCGGCCTCCCGACGTTGACCGGCACCACGGTTGCCGGGAAGAGGACCGAGTTGCGCAACGGCAGGATGGGGAGGATCGGTTCAGCGCCAGCAGGGAAAATCGAATCCGTCATTGGTTTTGCCAACAATATTCGAGATCTACGCTCTCAGCAATCGCTCGGCGCAATCCACTAGCGCTGGCGCCGGCCGACTGGTATCAAACGGGCGCCCGAGATGGTGGGACGTAGATCGAGATGGGGGGCTGGGCTGCTCGGACTGACCGCGATTAGCGGCTGTCATGGCGGGCTTACGCTCAACGCCATCGTTTTGCTCGTCACCGTGGGCATTTTTCTCGGCACGATCCTGCTAGAACGGTCTCCCTAGCCGTGTCTGTGCCGGAGCTCCGCAGTTTCAACGATTTCACCCTGGCCGACCTCGAGGGGATCCGCGTTTTGCTGCGCGGAGGCTCGGTGGTCGACTGGCACCGGTTCAACTTTGCCGACGAGAGCGAGGCCGAGGCGTTCGTGCGCGCCCAGGAGATCGACCCGGAGGATGAGGGCGACGTGGCGCGCGTGACACAGGTCAAGGAAGCCGCGATCGACTACCTGCGCCGTCACTTCGATTTTCCCGTCCCAAAGCCGGTAGCGAAGAAGGATTTGGTCGGGCTGCTGATGCTCGCATCGTCGAAGGGC
>JAUXFZ010000287.1 GCA_030622585.1 Myxococcales bacterium | reverse complement strand
GTTTCAACCCCTTACGAAAAAGAGACCCCCCTCTTTTTCTGTCCTCAGTATAGGCAGCGCAAACCGCTACGGCCCGTGTTCCGCCACCAACGGACGCAGTGCCGCAGGCGTGATCGGGCGTTCAGGGCAGGACCGCGACGTACGAGGGCCCGGCGCCTTGGAGCCAGGTCACCGCGCGCATCGCACCGGTATCGAGGTCGATGATCGAGAGCTTCTTGTCCTCGATGTGCGCTACGAACGCGAAGCTGTCCGTGCTGTCGACAGCCGAGCCGAGCGGGAAGGCGCCCCCTGGGAGCCTCACAGGATCGGACGGGATCAGCGTGTCGCCGTCGATGTCGATGATCACCAGATTCGCGCCGGTTCCGGTGGGCGCGAGGATCTGATTGCGGCTGGGCATGTAGGTGACGCCGTAGGGGAAGCCGCCTTCCATCGCAAAGTTATCGATGACGAAGGGGGCGCTTGGATCGCTGGTGTCGACGAGCGCAACGTCCAAACCGAAACTGTTGGCGACAGCCACTCGAGTGTTGTCGCCGAAGAACGTCACGTCGGACGGATCATTGCCCGTCGGTACGAGGGGGCTCATCGTGCCTTCGACGTCGGCGGTCTCGAAGACGTGAACGCCACCGCTCCCGCCTGCCACGTTGATGACGCCGACTGTTCCGTCAGGACTGAGCGCAACCTGCTCGGGCCTTCCCCCGAAGCTGATCTCCTCGATGACTTCCAGCGTCGTGAGATCGATGACCGACATCGTGCTTCCGGACTCATCCTGCGTCCCGTAGTTGGCCGTATAGGCGCGCGTGCCGTCCGGGCTAATCGCGATGCCGAGCGGGACATCGCTGATCTCGATTTCGATGGCGTCGCCCGATTCCAAGTCGACGACGAGGAGGGTCCCGCCCGGCGGAACCGCCGGCGAGCCGATCAACATGTTGGTCACACCACTGTCGAAGAACGCGGGGCCGACCGAGACGACCGCCGTCTTGCCGTCAGGTGTCACCTCGACCTCGATGGGTCCGGGCTCCCAATCGGAAAGATCGATCGTGTCTACGACCGCCGAGGGCCCATCACTCTGCCCATCGACGAGCTTGTCGTAGTCGAGGAGCGTCAGTGATTGATTCAGAAAATCGGCCGTGACGACCAACCGCGCCTCACCGCCGGAGCCCCCGCCGCCACCGACGCCCCCGCCGCCGCCTGCACCGCCGACTCCGCCAGATCCGCCAGATCCGCCAGATCCGCCAGCACCACTACAACCGCCGATCGCCAACTGGGCGAGGCAGCAAGCCAACAACAGAAACCGTCCAAACATCGCGGGAGTATAGGAAGAAATCCCGAGCCCGCGACCGCCCGATCGAGTGCGATTTGGCCTCGGCGTCATAAGCCCTTAGGGTGAAATATGTTCAAACGCCCTAGCAAGCCTACCGATTTTCGTGCCGAGCTCAGCCGGGCGCTCAAGGCCGAACGGCTCAACGAGGCGATCGATCTCTATGAGTTGATCGAGAAGCGACAAGTGGACGAGCCGCGGTGGGCGCACCGAAGAGGTGACCTCTTGCAGCGGGTTGGGCGCAAGGCCGACGCGGTGCTCGCGTACGAGCGCGCGGTCGACCTCTACGCGGCCAAGGGTTTTGTGGCTCGCGCGGCCGCGATGGCGAAGATGATCCTGGCGATCGATCCGAGCAAAGTCGAGGTGCTCGAGCGGGTGGATCCGGAGGCAGCACGTAAGCTCCATCGACAGAACCGGCGTGTGATCGTAACGGCGGACGAACCACCCGCGACAGCCTGCGAGGGGCCGCCGACGGAGACGCAAAGCCTGATTACGGACGCGCTCCCCTTGATAGCCGATCGGACCGCACGGCCGAGCGAAACGGGCTTCACGAAGCCCGAGAAGACCGCGGACGTCAAGCTCGACCTCACGGGGGTCGAGCTCCTCGAAGGTCGGGCGCCACCGGAGTCCCTAATGAGTCAGCGCCCAAGCGCGACAACGCTCGCGCAGCTGCCGTCGATGCCACTCTTCGCCGAGGTGCCGCGGCGCATTCTGGAAGCCCTCATCAGGGAGTCGGCGCTGATCGACGTGGAGGACGGACAACACCTGGTTACCTCCGGCACCGATGCTGAGGCTCTCTACGTGTTGGTCGAAGGCAATGCTGTCGGGCGCCGAGGGAAAGACATTCGGACACTCCTTCTCGGCGAAGGAGACGTAGCCGGCGTCTCGTGCTTGCTCTCCAACGTGAGCTACGGCGAGGACGTGATCGCCTGCGGTCGAATCCGTGCCCTTCGAATCGGCAAGCTCGTTCTCGACGGGCTGGTCAAGCAACATCCCCCTTTCGGCGACGTCCTCCTCGAGATCCTGAGCCGCCGTCTCGTCGCCACCCTACTCCGCACGAATCCGATCTTCACCGCGTTTGACGAGCGGACACGAAGGCAGATCGCTGGCTCGTTCGAAGTGCGCCGCGCTCTTGCCGGTACCAAGATTGTAGAAGCCGGCAAACGTTCGGACGGGCTGTATCTCCCGCTTCACGGTCGCATCGTCGTCAAAAGAGACGACGGGAGGCACCTCGGTCACATGGAGCTTGGGCGGGCGATCGGCGAAGAGTCGCTGCTGACGCGCCGACCGTCCCCAGTTACCGTCGAAGCCGTGACCGAAGTACTGGTGCTGCGCATGCCAGCCGCCGTGTTCGGCCGCCTCCTAATGAAGCGCCCCGACGTCGTCCAACACATCCAGATACTGAAGCGACGGGATGGCTTGACCGGCCAACTTCGAAGTCGCTGAACCCCTTCTTCTAGTCGAGGAGGCGGAAGGTGACCTTGTCTAGAGTGCCGCCTTGGTAGGGGTTGTGGTCGGGGTAGAGGGTGGAGACCGGGGTACCGTTGTCGGTGCCCACGTCGAACGGCTCCGAAAGCGAGAATGTGGCGTTGTGGGTCCGGGGCATGTCGACCTCGCCCACCTTCTTGTCGTTGATGAAGAGTTCTCCAGTGCCCGCAAAGTTGCCGTTGTGGGTGAACTTGAAGGTGATCTTGGTTTCGCCCTTCTTCAACGGGGGCGACTTCATGATGTAATGGACCCCGTCGAGGAAATTGTAGTCGTAGTAGACGCGCCGGTTCTTGATGAACATCGTGTAGCCGCCCGTGAAGCCACCGCAGGCGACGATGACTCCGCGCTCCTTGCCTGTGATGTCGATCACCGTCTCGATGGTGTGTGAGCGGCCCTTGATTGGCGGCGATGCCTTCTCCGCGATGCGGGTGGCTCCAGGTGCGTAGAACGTGAACTCCGTCATGCCCTTGAAGAGCCGGTCTTGCTGTCTTGAGACGCGCGCGATCATGTCGTCGTAAAGCGGATACACGTTGTACTTCTCGGCTTGTTCTTCGAAGAGCTGCTGCAGCTCGGCGAGCTTCTCGGGATGCTCGGCCGCCAGGTCCGTGGCGCCACTGAAATCCTCGGCTACGTGGTAGAGTTCCCACTTGTCGCTGTCGAAAGGGGCCGTCGCGTTGAGGTCCCAAGGCATTCGGTTCCCGTGAAGCGTTACGGCCTTCCAGCCGTCGGCCCAAACTGCGCGGTTTCCGAACATCTCGTAGTACTGAACCTTCTTCGCGTTCGGTGCGTCGGCATCATTGAACGAGTACCGCATGCTGACGCCATCCATCGGCCGCTGCTTGACGCCGTCGATGTCCTCGGGGACTTCGATGCCAATCACCTCGAGCAGCGTCGGCGCGATGTCCGAGATGTGGTGGTACTGATCCCGAATCTCGCCCTTGCCTTCGATGCCGTTGGGCCAGTGGACGATGAGTGCATCCTGGATGCCGCCGCGATGCACGGACTGTTTGAAGTAGCGGAACGGGGTGTTACCCGCCATCGCCCAACCGGCGTGATAATGGGGGTAGCTGTTCCGGTCGCCCCACGTATCGTAGCGTTTCCAATTGGCGTCGAAGTCCGTTTGCAGGCCGTTGAGGACGTACGTTTCGTTGAAGGTCCCGGCGAGGCCGCCCTCGCCGCTCGCGCCGTTGTCGGACGTGACCATGATGATGGTGTTCTCAAACTGGCCGACACGCTTCAGAGTGGCGATGATGCGGCCGATCTCCACGTCGAGATGCTCGAGCTGCGCGGCAAATACTTCCATCTGCCGTGCGTACATCTTCTGTTCCTTGGGCTTCAGCGAATCCCATGCGGGAATCGCCTCGGCGCGTGACGTCAGCTCGGTGTTCTGCGGGACGATTCCCAGAAGCTTCTGGCGTTCGAGGATCAACGCGCGCGCTTCGTCCCAACCCATATCGAACTTGCCCTTGTACTTGCGAATGTACGACTTGGGCGCCTGATGCGGCGAGTGCATTCCGCCCGGCGCAAAGAACACCATGAACGGCCGATCCTTGGGCGCGGTCGACATGTGGCCAGTGATGTAGTCGATCGCTTGGTCCGCCAGGTCGGTCGAGTTGTGGTAGTCCTTGCCCTGTTGCTTCCAAGGCTCGATCGGCGCGTGGTCTTCGTACACCACGGTGCGGTACTGGTCCGCATCGGCCGCCATGAAGCCGTAGAAGTGCTGAAAGCCTTCGCCACTCGGCCAACGCTTGAACGGCCCAGCCTGTGAAACTTCGTAGAGCGGTGTGTG
>JAUXFZ010000459.1 GCA_030622585.1 Myxococcales bacterium | reverse complement strand
TGTGGTCCGACGGGATACATGGACACGGTCGAAGAGGCCTTCAAGGCGTCCAACATCGACGCCGCGCAGACCAAGTTCGAGCGATTCCTCTCGCTGCCCGATCCCGATCGCAAGGACGAGTCCGCCGCCGCGATCCCGGAGCAATCCGACGACGAAATTCCAAGCTCGTTCAAGATCTTACTCGAGGGTCAGTCTCTCGACGTGCCGTACGAGAAAGGGCTGACTCTTCTAGAGTCGGCTATCAAGGCGGGCCACAAGCCACCTTCGTCTTGTGAAGATGGCTACTGTGGCTGCTGCATGGCGCTGCTCAAGAGTGGCAACGTCAACATGGCCACTCACGACGCGCTCGAACCAAGCGACATAGAACGCGGTTGGGTCCTAGCTTGCCAAGCGCGGCCAGCGAGCCAAGAGCCCATCGAGCTCGACTTCGACGCCGAATACTAATCTGTGGCCCGCTGGCGGTCGGGCCAGTCCCAAAAGGACTTCTTGCCGATGGCCCAGTCGGGACCATCGCCCCACTGATTGCGGGTGCGCTTGTTACGGTGGCCCGGGTCGTGCTGCTTCAGCGCTGCCTCGTACTGTTCCCACTGCTGCATGCTGAGCTTTTCGGCCCAGTAGTCCTCTTCGGACGACCACTGGTTGTTGCCGGCGTACTGCAAGACCGTGATGCCCGGGAAGTCCAAGGCGCCCTCGCCCCCGGGATGGTCGCGCCGGTTGGTCATGTGGAACACGACGCGGCCGCTCGGCTCGGCTATGTGCCAATTGTAGATTCCGTAGATCTCGCCGTGCTGCTCCATGAGCGGAACGATCCACTGTCGAACCGTCTCGCGGCCATGCATCGTGCCGAGGACCCGCTCGAGATAGACGACGTCCTCGGTGAAGAGGTCCGCCCAGGCATCCCAGTCCTCGCGGATCATCCCGGTGTGCCAGAAGCGCCGGAACGCCGTCTCGACATCTTCGAGCTCGAAAGTAGCCACTACTCCGCGGCCTGTCGCTTGTCGGGCCAGCAGGGGATCGGCGGGGTGAACAAGCGGGCGTTCATCGGGCAAAAATAGAACATGTTTCACTTCTTTCAAGTCGAAAGCGCGGCCGGCTCATGGGTGCTACTTTCCGGGCCGGAGGATGGCCATGGCGAGCATCGGCGTGGGCGCGAGCGCCCCAGGTTTCACCAAGACTACGCAGAACGGCGACACGATCTCGTTGTCACAGTTTCGCGGCGAGAAGACTGTCGTTCTGTACTTCTACCCGAAGGACGAGACGCCCGGATGCACGGCGGAAGCCTGCACGTTCCGCGACAACTTCGAGGACTTCGTCGAGGCCGGCGCGGTCGTCATTGGCGTCAGTCAAGATAGCGAGAAGAGCCACAAGAGCTTTGCCGCGCATCACCGCCTGCCGTTTCTGCTGGTGAGCGATCGAGACAAGGCACTGCAAAAAGCCTATGGCGTTCCCAAGACGATGGGGCTACTTCCCGGGCGCGTGACGTATGTGATCGATCGGGAGGGCACGGTGCAGCACGTCTTCAACTCGCAACTCAACGCGAAGAAGCACGTCCGAGAAGCGCTAGAGGTCGTCAAGCAGCTCGCCGCCTGAACCGGCGCGCGACCACGAACAACAGCAGACCTACAGCGACGGACGCAAACCCGGTCGAACCGGTCGATGCAGTGCAACCGGAGCCCTCCGCCGCGACTACACCCCCCCCGCCATTGCCACTGGTAACCGGCGCAACGAAGCCACATGGTTCGCCTTCACAGGCCTTGGGGCCGCAGAGGTCCGCGTCGTCCCACCCGTCGTCACACAACCCGGCAACCACGAGAGCGATGTTGTGGACCACCTCGCCCGCCTGCGAGTCATCGTAGACCGAGACTCGGCCGCACGATTCGCCCTCCAAGACGACGTAATCGGGAGTGCGGCCTCCTATGAGAATGCCTGCAAGACGATCCTCCGAGTCGAACGTTGCGCTCCCCGAATGGCCTTGAAATGCGTCGACATTGGCGACGAAAAAATCGAGGCGGTCTGCACGCGGGTCGGCCACCGATCCGCCGGAATCGATTTTGGCGGGCAAGCCGCTTCCGAAACCGATCATGGCCAGTCGCTCCTGCAAGCCGAGAGGCGTGGCCGGTCGGATCGATACGGGGATCTGAGCACCCTCGACCGGGCGATCGAGTTGGATGACGGCAAAGTCCGGCGTGAAGTTGCCCCCATCGGGCGCTCTTTGGGACACGACCCTCGCGCACGAGTACACATCCTCGTCGCGAATCGCCGCCAGGCGCCCGGGGGCGTCCAAGTGGTAGTTGAACACGTAGGCGTAGGCGTCGCACGGCGTCTGCGCATCGATGCAATGACCCGCCGTGAGGACCAAGTCGTCATCGATGAGCACGCCGGAGCAACTCGCCGCCGTCGGTTGGTTCCCGAACAACTCGTCGGCGCAGAGCCCGCGCAGGTCCCCCAGCGATTGGGTGAACAGGCTGTGGGTGCCATCCGGCTCTCTGCTGATCCGGAAGGACGGAATCAGTGCCACGATCGATTCCTCGGCGATGCGTCGTAGATCGGCGTTCGGATGGTTGAACACCTCCGCGCGGTCGTCAGCGCCATAAACCACCGACGCGGTCAGCTCGCCGGCGAAGGCCTCGTCCGAGGACCCGCAGCCCAAGGCCAACACGACCAAGCCGAGCAACAAGACAAGATAAGCACGCATTCGCATGTTCTTACTATTTAGAGCCAAACGCGCCCGGTGGCTACTCGGAGACGCGGACTTGGATGCTGGTCACCAAATCGCCAGCCGCCGTGGCCACATCCGAGACGACCACGACTGGCTCGCCCGCTTCGATCACTTCGCGCTCGCGCAGCTTGGCCAAAGCGTTGCCGATGGTCTTTTCCGGGTCTCGTGAGAGATTCATCCGAAACGGGATCACCGCGCGGTTCAGCCAAAGCTTGCGCCGGGTCGTGCTCATGTTGGTGAACGCGTAGATGATCGCGCTCCGAGGCCGGTAGCTCGCGACGAGTTGACCGAAGTAGCCACGCCGGGTCATCACGACAATCGCTCGCGCCCCAAGCGAGTCCGCAAGACGGCATGCGCCCTCGGCGATGTGGCCGCGCTGCGTGGTCGGCGCGGGCCGCTCCTTGTAGAAATCAAGCCCGGGCACTGTCTCGACCCGTCGGGCAATCGTATCGAGCACCTCGACACAACGGACCGGATACTTCCCCGCCGCCGTCTCACCGCTCAGCATGATGGCGTCGGCCTGCTCGTACACCGCGTTCGCTACGTCCGTCACCTCGGCGCGCGTCG
>JAUXFZ010000286.1 GCA_030622585.1 Myxococcales bacterium | reverse complement strand
CTTGGCAGCCCCCGGAACACCCCACGACCTTCGTGAAGAATCTCGGACGTGCGACCGTGCATGAGGCGCTCCGCCCGCACGACCGACGCTCCGAAATGCTGGCCGATGCTCTGATGACCGAGGCATACGCCGAAGATCGGAGTCTCAGTGCCGAGCTTCGCGATGACATCCAGGCTGATCCCAGCTTCTTCCGGCCTTCCAGGCCCAGGGCTGATCAACACGCCCCTCGGAGCCATCTCACGGATGTCATCCACGCGCACCGCATCGTTGCGCTTGACCACGACCTCCGCCCCGAGCTCACCCAAGTACTGCACGAGGTTGTAGGTAAAAGAGTCGTAGTTGTCGATCACCACAATCATTGGTTTCGATCGCTAGCGGCTCACGCGCAGTGCGTCAACCAGCCCCTGTTGGAAGCGGTTCGTACCCACGCTCCCTGAAGAATTTCTCCAGCCGCAAGTTGACCATCTCGGGATACTCCAGCGCCGCGTAGTGTGTCGCCCCTGGCAGCAGCATGATCTCCGATCCGCGGGTTCGGCGAGCCATACGCTCCGCGGCCGACCTCGGCGTGAAGACGTCTCGCGACCCTGCGATGATCAATGTGGGCACATCGATGAGCGGCAGGAGGTCCCAACCGTCGTGCTCCCCCATCTGCTCCAGCAGACGGATGAGCGCTTCCATATCGACCACGCGAAGCTTCGCGACGAGCTCTGCAACGACCTGTTCGTCGAGTGTGCGTGCCGCGAGCCCAACCCGCTTCACCCACTCGCCCGGGTCGGGAAGGCGGGTCACCTGTCGCACCACGGCCTCGATCGTCCCGGGCATCGCGCGGAGGCCACGCAGGAATGGGGGCAGCAATCGCCCCACCACGTTGAGGTTGAAAACATAGTCCCATGGTCGGCCGGGCAGGCCGTTGAGCATCGCAAGCGAGGCCACCCGCTCCGGCGCGGCCCGAAACATCTCGAGGCTGACCTGAACACCCATCGACCATCCGAGGATGGCCGCTCGGTCGGCGCCCTCGTGCCCGAGGAGGTGCAGGCCGTCTCGAGCGTGGTCGAGGATTGCCATCGCATCGCGGTCCGCCGGGAGCGAAGAGCCGTAAAGGCCCCGATAGTCCCAGGACAGGAGGCGATAGCGGTCCCGAAAGTACTGAATTTGGTGGCTCCACGCCTCCCAGCTGCCTCCCAGGCCATTACAGAGGAGAATCGTCCGCCCCTGGCCCACCGCTTGGTAGGCGATTTCAGTGCCATCAAATGACACAAAGCGGCGTTCTTCTACGGGGGGTGGCATCATGATGGGGGGTGAAGCCTATCAGGGGTGGGTTGTGGACGCTCCCCTTGACAAGATCGGTCTTCCACGGATAAATTTGAGGTAGCTGAAATGTCAGACCAACTCCAAAAATCCAAGAAAGTCCGAGATATCCGCGAGCGCCTGGGCAGAAACACTGCCGCGCCGCCGCCAAGCGGCGTCGAAGAGGGAGGGCTCGCACCACCGCCGCCGACGCTAGGGGGCGTCGCACCGCCACCGGGCTTCGTGGGAGGTCAGGCCGCCAAGCGCTCCGGGCCGTTCGGAGCCACGACACCTCAGGGGCCTGCGCAACAGGAAGTGCGCATCGTCGTCGACGAGCAGGCAGTGGCGACGGCACACGAGGGCAAGAGCCGCCGCGTGCGCAAGCTAATGATGATGACCGGCGGCGGGGCCGCACTGCTCGGACTCTTTTTGGGCGTTCTGTCGTCAACGGTGATGAGCAAGCGCAGTCAGTACAACATCGCCGTTCGCGACGGCAAGGCGGTTTACGAAGGTGTCCGCGCAGCAGCGGACCAAGTGACGGAAGCCAAGCGACTGCTCAACCGGGCAACCGACGCAGCCAAGGCGAGGCCGGGAGAAGGACCCTCCGTCGACTACGAAGCGATCGAACAGCTTCGCGCGTTGCCAACCCCATTTACCGCCGGTGATTTCGTGGGACTCAATTACACGAAGTTCAACCAGGAGACCGTCAACGCGCTGTTCGTGTACGCACGCCAGGTGGGCGAGCTTTGGGATAAGTTCGACAGCATCGCGGGCAGGGTCCTTCCGGCGTCACGTCGTAGCGAGCTCGACGAAGCCGCGCAGGACGAGACGGCGATTACCACCAGTCCGACCGGCTGCGTACCGACTGTCGGTGAAGGCGGCTTTCGCTGCGGCCTGGTGTACGTCGACATGCCCGACGCGGACGCCGCTTCCTCGAAGCTCAAGGTCCGGGTGACGCGGGGCAGCAAGCCCTTCGACAAAGAGCTCTACATGGGCCAGGACTTGCGCCAGAACGCTAGCAACTACGTCATTCTCACGAATCCGGACCAGTCCGTCGGAGTGCTCGGGCAGCGCAAGAATGCGTTCGCCTCATACCGTCGGGACCTGGCAGAGCTCGGACGTCTCATGGACTCGACCCTGCAGACGCAGGGGAGCCTTGAAAAGGGGCTCGGGGCCGTGGCTGGCCTCGAAGAGATCACCAGCCTCTGAGCTGACTTTCCCTTGAGGTATCGAGGGGTTTCCCCTGCGCTTCATTCGACGCGTGGCCCCCTCTCCTGCTATTGTAGTGGGTGGGGTGGCGCACTATAGACTGCGATATCAGTCGACCAATCTCGAGATGTCTCTCGGGGAATTTGCCATTGGTCGGAGCTCGTCGTGCAGCCTCGCATTGGCAGACGGGCTGGTTTCTCGAAAGCACGCGGTGCTGCATGTCGGCCCCACTGCGGTCGTGGTCGAAGACCTCGGTAGCCGCAACGGTGTAGCGGTCAACGGTGTGCGCATCGACGGCCCTCGACGGCTCGCGCATATGGACCGTATCTACATCGGCTCCCAAGAGCTCGTCTTGATCGACGCCGACAAGCTGAAGGATGGCACGAAAGAAACAGCGGAATACGTCGTCTGCGATTCCTGCGGTGCCATCAACGGGGCGGCGAAGCGACGCTGCGGCGAGTGCGGAAAGCGACTTTCCTCGACTGCGGGCGAAACCATCGCAAGCACGGACAGCCGCGTGGATTCGACATCTCATGCTTGGGGCGCGGAGGATACACGCACCGCGCGCGCTCTCGACGTGATCGCCGGCATCGCAAGCAAGGCGATCGCCATGGGCCGCTTCGAAGAAGCCGAGCGCATGCTGATGCCACATCTCGATACGCTCCTAGAACGGGCGCTGGCGCATCAGCGCTTGAGCGATTCCGAAAAGGATGACGACGATACGCTGTTTCAGGGAGCCACCACCTACGCATTGCAGTTGGCCCAAGGGCAGCGCGACACGAGATGGATCGACTGGGTCTTCCGGATTCACACGGCCACCGGGCGACTCATGGAAGCCGACACCATCGAAACGCTGCACAACCTCGTGCGCACCAACAAGTATTCCAAATCTCACTACCTTCGCGCATACCTTCACGTGATCCAGAAGCGCGCCGCGGACTACGGCGCCTCACAGCGGTTCCTCGTCAGGCGTCTCGAGGGCCTCGAACAAGTAGTCTCCGCCCACTAGGGTGCGTGGCGTAGGGCGCTCATCGCGTCCGCTAGCCGGGCATCGGCAGGCAATGCGTCCACTAGGGCGAGCACCTCAGTCGAAGGCGCCTCGTTCGCGCTCCCGTACAGCCGGGTTCCAATGTCGAGCCAGCGAGCGCTGCGCAGCGCGCATCCGAGGCGAACAGCGCACTCGGCGACACCGAGGACCCGGTTCGGCTCAACCTCAATACCCTCTTCGAGCTGCTCCTCGAGCTCGGAAACCCCGCGGGACATCATGCGTTCAGCATCGGCTAGGCGGCCCTGGTCGATCGCGCGGTCCACGACTTGCGAAAGCAAATGAAATGTCCACCCGGACGCGGCCACTTCGCGAACCGAGGTGGACACGGCCTGCTCGGGTGGGGCCGCACCGCAATGCGGGCACTGTGTGCTCGTGCTCGGATACGGCACCGCACACCCCGAACAGAATGTGAGCCCACAGGTCGTCCGATGATTCTTCTTCACGGCGTTCGGAACCAGGAACACCAGCTCCTGCGTCCCCATGCGGATTCGGTCGCCGTCTTTGAGTGTGGCGCCGCCAACGAGTGGCCGGCCGTTGAGCTGAGTCCCGTTGCGGCTGTGAAGGTCTTCCAGTGTCGGCTCGGCTCCGGTCAGGTCGATGCGAATGTGTCGGCGCGACAGCATCGGATCGTCGATCGTCACCTGGCCCGTCGATCCCCGGCCAACGACGATCTCGTCGCCGGTCAGGTCGACCTCTTGTAAATGGAAACGCAGACGATACCGCAAACCCGGACCCCTCACGAGTGATCAGGTTAGCGGGGACGATGGGGCGGTGTAAATCCTACCCCCACCCACGTCTACGCTATTTTTTCTCGTCGACGGTCGGCGTATCGTGACGCCGAATCTCGCCTGTGATCCGGTCCGCGATGTCGGCGTGTTGATCGTCATGGCTGTCATCGGCAACCAGGTCGACCAACGTACCGGAGGCATCTGCCTGCGCTGGCTTGTTCTTTCGCAACTGGGCCAACTGCGCGACGGTTTTTGGATCCTCGAGTATGAGGCAGTAGAAACCGTAGAATTCGTTGTTATCGACGGCCCTCGCGAGCACCCGAGACTCTTTCCACT